>JALULB010000341.1 GCA_027041035.1 Sedimenticola sp.
CGCCAGCGCGCCGCGAAAACCGATCCCTTGCAGCAGCGCGGCGCCGATGAAGAAGCCGAGTCCCTTCAGCGCGTTCTTCGAGCCGGTGAGCAGCGCCACCCATTTGAACAGGCTGGCCTCGTTTCCGTCGTTGGCCAGGGTCTTCACCGACGCTTTCGCCGACATCTTGTTGAGGTCCTTGGCGATACCGGACAATGCCTGCGCGGCCATCACATAGGCCACGTTGAGCCAGGCGTCCGGGACCGTCAGCATGGCCAATGCGACGACCTGCATCCCCATGCCGATGTGCATCGTCAGATTCAGGCCGATGCGCGCGCCCAGCCAGCCACCGACCAGGTTGGTGACGATGCCGAAGAACTCGTAGAACAGGAACAGCATCGCCACCTCGAAAGGCGAATAGCCGAGCTGGTGAAAATACAGCACCACCAACATGCGGATCGCGCCGTCGGTGATGGTGAAGGCCCAGTAGCCGGCGGTGACGGTCAGGTAGCCGCGCAGGCTGGCGTTCATGTCCGCCGTTCCAGGCTGGTCGCGATCTTCGCCGCCAGTTCCATCATGCGGTTCACGTAGCCCCACTCGTTGTCGTACCACGCGAGCACCTTCACCTGGGTGCCGTCGATGACCATGGTCGACAGGGCGTCGACGATCGATGAACGCGGATCGTTGGTGTAATCGACCGAGACCAGCGGACGCTCCTCGTAACCAAGAACGCCGTTCAATGGTCCCTCGGCGGCTTTCTTGAACAGGGCATTGACCTCTTCCATGTCGGTTTCCCGCCGTGCCTCGAAAACGAAATCGGTCAGCGAGGCGTTCAACAGCGGCACGCGTACCGCCAGGCCGTTGAGCTTGCCACTGAGCTCGGGGAAGATCTTCGTGATTGCCTTCGCCGAACCAGTGGTCGTCGGGATCAGCGACTGGCCACAGGCGCGCGCGCGACGTGGATCGCGGTGGCCCTTGTCGACGATGGTCTGGGTGTTGGTGATGTCATGGATGGTCGTCATGCAGCCGTGGCGGATGCCGATGCCTTCGTGCATCACCTTGACCACGGGGGCCAGGCAGTTGGTCGTGCAGGAGGCGGCGGTGATGATGTCATGGCGCTCGGGGTCGTACTGATCGTCGTTGATACCGAATACGACGTTCAGCGCCGGTTCCGGCGCCGGCGCCGAGATCAGCACCTTTTTCACGCCTTGGTCGAAGTAGGGTTGCAGTTGTTCGCGCGTCTTGAAGCGTCCCGAACATTCGATCAGCAGATCGATATCCCGCCAGTCCGCGACATCGGGTGTCGCCTGTCGGCCAAAGCCGATCTGATGATCGTCGACGATGAGCGCCGACTCCCGGCTGGTGATGCGATGTGGCCAGCGGCCATGCACCGAGTCGAATTCCAGCAGGTGCGCATGGCAGGCTGCGTCACCGTTGATCTCGTTGATTCTGACGATGTCATATTCGGCGCGCCCCCAACCCGCGCGAAAACCCAGTTTCCCCATGCGACCGAAGCCGTTGATACCTACCTTGATGCTCATGATTGCTGCCTCGTAAGTCTGCCCGTGGTAGCCCGTATTGATCCGGACGTATATATAGAATATCAAATATAACAGGCGAATATGACAGTCGGGTTGCAATGAGCGGTCGTTCGAAGCCGGCTCAGTGTGTCATTGGCGGTTTCACCCGAGGCCATTGCTCTGGCGGGGTGAACGCGGGCTCATCGGCGCAGTCCTTCGCGCGCAGCTCGATCAGTTCCGCTTGTGCATGGCGTACGCGGTAGCGCAGCAACTGGCCGCAGTCGCCGATGCCGCGATACTTGCGCCATACCTTGATCGATCGCCGTTCGGGCATCACCTGGACGATGCCGGTCAGCAAGACATCGGTGTAGGGCAGAAGCTGGCCCTTGTCCGGCGAGTGGAATTGCCGGAATCGCAGCGCCCGGGCCTTCCCGTTGCCATCGAGCAGATACAGCAGGCTGTCGCCCTGGTAGGCGCCCAGGGTACAGGTCACTTCCACCAGGGAGCGACCGTCGCCGAATGGATAAGCGGTGATGCCGGCGTCCCGCGCGTAGGGTGGCTGTAGTGGGCAACGCTTGGTCGGCCAGCCCAGTCTCTGCTGCCATGCCTGGCGTTGCTCCGCGGGCGAGTGCTTCGCCGTCAGCGTGATTTTTTTCGTCGCCTGGGTGGTATTGCAGCCGGCCAGCCACAGCAGGCCGAGGCTCAGGATGACGGCGAACGCGCGTGACGCCCGTCTCTTCGGCGGCGAGGCAGGGCTATTTGCCATTGCAGAACCTCAGCAAGAATTCGAGTTCCTCGGCGTATCCCTTGATCAGAAGCGCCTGGTCGGTGCCGTTGATGATTCGGCGGGCGTTGAAATAGTCGGCCGAGGTGCCGACGATATAGCTGGACAGTTTCTTGCCGGTGAAGCTGCCGTTGCGCATGCCATGGGACATGATGCGGTAGGCGGTCTTCGCCTCCAGTGCTTTTTCCGGGTGCAGATGCAGGCTGTCGGCGCCTTGCAGGCTCAGTGCCGTGTCCATCTTCTTGTAGTTGTCCTCCCAGGTCAGTTGCACGTAGCCACGTCCGTAATAGGTGTTCGTGTAAACCTGCTTACTGGCCGGGTCGGTCACCTTGACGGCCTTGCCGTAGGGTCGGCCGGCACCCTTGCCATATTCCTCGATCGGCTGCCAGGTATTGGCGCATTCGTGCTTGACCGTTGCCAGCATATAGGCGGCCCAGCGGATGTTATCCAGGTTGGCGTCGGCGACCAGGGCTTCCAGCAGTGTTTTCAAGCCGCTCTGGCGCGTGCCGGTCAGCGGGTGGCGGGGAAACTGCTTGGCGTACAGTTTCAGAAAGCGCGTGACATCGAAGTTTTTCTCCAGGCGTAGCTTGCTGAACCACAGCGGGTAATAGCTACGGCACTGCTTCGCCGCATTGTTGTATTGGTTCAATGCCTTCAGGGTTTTTCCACGGGGATCGACCCGGCCGTCGCTGGTTTTCAGGTCCGGGTGGTTGTCCTGAAAAGCCGTGATGGCGTCGTTCAGCGCGGTGTCGGCGACGCCGGTGACCGCCAGCGGCGTCGTCAGCTTGGTGTAGCTGTCATTGTTGTTGATCAGGTTTTGGATCTTGACGACATCCACGGGACGGTTCGCGCCGCCCTTGCCGACTGATTTCGCGATATGGGTCATGGGTTTTCCTCGAAGGTGCTGCTCGTGTCATGCGTTGGGTTTGGTGTCGACGCCGCGTCGGAAACGTTGCCCGGCGATTCTCGTTCGCGCATAACTACTCAGCGAGTTGCTTAAAACATGGGTAACTGCTCAGATCGCCGCTGAAATGCGTCAGATCAAGGCAAAAAATGTGATCGTTACAGGGATGTAACTTATTAGGGCAATGCAGGAGCAATTGCCGGGTTACACGTGTAAATGACCATTTTTGAACGCAGAGCTGGCGCATTTCAGCGGTTAGCTGGGTAGTTACGTTCGCGCAATCTCCAGTTCAGGCTGAACGCTTCCAGCGCGTCGCGGCCTTCACGCAGGCGGATGTCGTAGGCCGTCTCCAGCCAATGCGCGGTGATGACCTGGGGCGGCGTGCCGCTGACCAGTGTCGAACCACCCTTTAGGAATTGTAGTCTATCGCAATAATGTCCGGCGAGACGCAGGTCGTGCAATACGACGATCACCGCGTTGCCGCGTCGGCAGTGCGCGCGCAACAGTGCCATGACCTCCAGTTGATGCGACAGATCCAGCGCGGCGGTGGGCTCGTCGGCAAGCAGCAGTTCGGGCTCGCCGGCGAGCGCGCGAGCGAGCAGTACGCGCGCCTTCTCGCCGCCGGAGAGGGTGTCGTAACGCCGCTCGGCGAGATCGCCGAGTCCGCAAGCGTCTAGCAGTCGGGTGGTTTTTTCCCGGGTCAACGCTTCCGCCTCGTGCCAGGGCTGGCGACTCAGGGCGACGATCTGGGCGATGCTCAGCGGCCAATGCACCGGCCCGCTCTGCGCCAGCCAGGCGATGCGTCGCGCGCGTTCCAGCGGACTCAGCGTGGAGAGTTCGACGCCGTCGAAACGGATATGCCCGGCGGCGGGTCGCACCCCGGCCAGGGCGCGCAACAGGGTACTCTTGCCGGCGCCGGTCGGGGCGATCAGGCCGTGCATCTCGCCGGCGCGTACCCGCAGGTCGATGGCCTTCAGAATGTGGCGGTTGTCGATCACCACATCGAGCCGGTCGGCGCGAAAATCCCTCATGCCGGCGACCGCCGGTGGTGCAGTATCAGCCACAGAAAGAACGGCGCGCCGAGCAATGCCGTGACGATGCCGACCTTGATCTCGACGCCGCCGAAACGTTGTAGCAAGCGCACGCCGATGTCGGCGGCAAGCAGCAGGCCGGCGCCGCCGAGCGCGCTCAGCGCCAGCAGCCGGCCCGGGCGATGCGCCGCCAGCGGACGCAGCAGATGCGGCGTGATCAGGCCGACGAAACCGATCGCGCCGGTGATCGAGACCACCGAGCCCATCGCCAACGCGACGCCGGCAAAGAGTAGCGCGCGGGTTCGGCGCAGATCGATGCCGAGCGTCGTCGCGGTATCCTCGCCCAATGTCAGTGCATCCAGCGCGCGCCGGCAGCGGAACAACAGCAGGCCGCCGAGCAACGCGCCGGGCAGCATCAGCCAGAAGTCGTCGAAGCCGTGATTGCTGATCGAGCGGAGCATCCACACTACGATCTCCTGTACCGCGTAGGGGCTGGGCGCGAGGCTCAGCAACAGCGAGATCAGCGCGGTCAGCAGGGCGTTGATCGCGACGCCGGCGAGAATCAGGGTCAGCATGCCGGTGTCGCGTCCGGCGATCAGATAGACCAGCAGGGTTGCCAGCAAGGCGCCGAGCATGCCAGCCAGCGGGATGCCATAGCCGCCGGCGAAGCCGAAATACAACGCAACCACCGCGCCGAAGGCCGCGCCGCTGGAGGTGCCGATCAGCCCCGGGCTGGCCAACGGGTTGTGCAGAAAGCCCTGCAACGCCGCGCCGCACACACCGAGCGCCGCGCCGGCGACGATCGCGATCAGGGTGCGCGGCAGGCGTACCTCGGCGAGCACGATGCCGATTGCCGACGGCGCGTCGCGCAGGCGGTCGAGCAGTGCCTGAAACACCGGAATCGGATTGCTGCCGACAAACAGCGACAGGACGAACAGTACGCCGAGCAGCAGAGCAAGTAATCGCGCCGGACGGCTCATGGATGCGCCCGCTGTAGCTGTTCGATGGCCTCGACGATCATCGGCCCGCCACATAGCCAGTAACGATACGGCATCACCCGCATCGGCTTGCCGCCGGTCGCGGCCCGCAGCGCCGGGTGACGCAGGCGGCGCTGTGCCAGTGATTGCGTGCCGGGCGCATAGGGGGAGGTGAAGAACTGCTCCGGCTTCGCCAGCAGCAGGCTTTCCATATCGATGGGCGCGTAGCCCTGGATGCCCAGCGTCGCCGGCAGGTTCTCCCAGCCGGCCAGCTTCAGCGCCTCGTCCTGCAAGGTATCGCGGCCAGCGGTGTAGCCGTTCGGCTGGTAGAACAGGGCGCGCGGGTGGCGGGCGAAACGGTGTTCGCGAAGCTGCGCCAGACGCTCGTCGAGGTGGGTGATCAGTTGCTCGCCACGCGCCTTCCGGTCCAGCAACGCGGCGACCCGGCGGATATTGCGGCGGATGTCCGCGATGCGCTTCGCCAGCGGAATGGATTCCACCCGGTAGCCAAGCGCCTTCAGCGCGCGGCGCAGCAGGGCATTCGTGTACGCGCCGGTCAGGATCAGGTCGGGCTTCAGACCGATGATCTCTTCCAGTGAAGCCCGGTTGACCGGAAAATGTCTGGCCTGTTCGGCCACCCAGGAGGCGTTCGGATCACGCGCCAGATGGCTGACCGAGGCGATCCGGGCTGGATCGCCAAGTAGCAACAGCAACTGATCGCTGCACAGATTGATCGACACCACCCGTTGCGGCGCGGCCTGGCAGAGACCGGCGACCAGCAGCGCCGGGATCAAGGGTATTGATATGAGGGTCGGGTTCCGCAACGGGGCTCCTGTCGGACAGCCGGCTGTTTCGGCGGGAATCGCCAGCGGCATGGTAGCAGATCGGCCGGGCCGGTCTGGCGTTTTGAATCGGAGCCGATTGGATGCGCGGAGGTTATACATTGTCTATTGTGGAGCAAGCGACTAAACTAATCGAACTTAGTTTATACTCGTCGCCCACGAATTTTCGGCCACTGCGGCCGCTCCTCGCACCCTTGGGCGTTGTTGCGGAAACTCGCCATAGTCCGGGCTATGACTCGTTTCCGCGCCTAGCCCAAGGGTGCGAGGAGCGGCCTCGAAAAACCGAAAACCCATGGGCGACGAGTATGGTTGGAGGCGAGGCATGCAGGTGGTCAATATTCACGAAGCGAAAACGCATCTGTCCCGCTTGGTTGACCGGGCCAGTAAGGGTGAATCCTTCGTGATCGCGAAAGCCGGTCGGCCGCTGGTCAAGGTGATTCCATTGGATGCGCCGGCGGCGGGAGAAGAGCAGCGTATTGGTTTCATGCGCGGGCAGGTCAAGGTTCCCGATGACTTTGATTCCATGGGCGCCGCCGAGATCGAACGGCTCTTTGAGGCTGATGCGTGAAGTTTATTCTGGATACACATCTTCTGCTGTGGGTGGCGGGCGCCTCTGATCGCTTGCCGGCGCCGGCGCGCTCGGTGATCGAATCCACGCAGAACCACTTGCTGTTCAGCGCGGCCAGTCTTTGGGAGGTCGTCATCAAAAGCAGCCTGGGACGCGATGATTTTCAGGTCGATGCGCACTTGCTGCGTCGCGGGTTGCTGGACAACGGGTACGACGAACTCCCAATCCTCAGCAAACATGTCGTGGCCGTGTCGGGGCTGCCATCGCTCCACAAGGATCCATTCGATCGTATTCTGGTTGCTCAGGCAACGGTCGAAGGTTTTATCTTGCTGACATCCGACGCCATGGTGGCCAAGTACCCCGGCCCGATTCAGGTGGTTTGAGCCGGGGCTTCTCGTCAGCGCTTCGGCTGGTAGTTGATCGA
>JALULB010000342.1 GCA_027041035.1 Sedimenticola sp.
TACTCCGCCATGACACGGTTTGCCCGGAACACCGCATCTTCATACAAGGCGCCGCCCTTTTTCCACGCCCCTCCCAGAAAACTAGTGGCTCCCTGGCCCCCCGGGATCAGCAGTATCTTTCGGTGGTGGGCGCTTTCGTGTGCGAGGTAGGCTCTGACAAAGGTTAAAGCAAAACCGATACGCCCCGGTTGCTTCGAAACATGATCCAGCGGTTCGGCTGCCGGCAGGATTTTGAGGTCGCGCTCCCCTCCTCGGCCCAGTTGGAAAACATTCGGTGGATAACGATCTCGTTCGGGGTCAAGTCCCTTGCCATAGTGCGTATTGGACTGGCCAAGAACAAGAAAGACGTCATAGCCCCGGAGATCCGGAGACGTTGTTTTCGCCGCCTGTTCCTGTTGGTCTTCCCCCGTTCCCGCACCGTTGGGCGCAGAAACTTCGGCACGCTGCAAACCGCCATCCGAACAGGCAAGTAGAGGGCCAACAATCAGGAACAGCATGGCGACCCAACCAAAAACAGTTAGAGGTCGGCACTTGGGGAACGCCACAAGATATCCGGCTTTCGTCATGATAGATCTGATGCTCGGCGAAGGAAGGGAAGCGATACCAACCACCCGCTGACGCGCCACCGCTTGCCTCGGGGTTCGGCCCGTGCTCGGGGTTCGGCCCGTGCCCGGAGCTTGCACGCGACATGGGCGCCAGCACGTTGATGTCCTGATTTCTTCCGCTCCGCGGACAGTACCAGAGGAGAACTACCGTAAGCCGTGCCTGCGTCACATCTGCTATGGCTTACGAAGTGGCCGGGATGGCACCCCTACAACGACGGTGCGCGCAGGAACATCTTTCGTTACGACGCTGCCCGCGCCAATCACGGCGCCTTCTCCAATAGTGACACCGGGGAGAATGATGGCACCGCTACCAATCCATGCATTGGCGCCGATAACTACCGGTGCGGTCAGGTGGGAATCCCGATACCGGGACGCGGTAGGGTCGTGCGTCTGCGAGGTGATAACGACATGGGTTGCGATCAGCACATCGTTACCGATGGTTACGCCACCACCTCCCCAGATATGCACATGCTCCGCAATGGACACATCGTCACCGACCTTGACTGCCTTTGGATTATGGATAACAACATGCCGATAGATATCGAAATTGGCCCCAAGATGACCCAGGCGTGACCGCCACATCACTTCTCGCCCCAACTTGTGGAGTGCTCTGCTGAACCGCCCGGCATAGCCCTCATCGAACAGACGATACAACGGAACGAGCACACGCTGGACAATGAATGCCTTCATTTTCGAAACGGCCTCTTCTCTCCGAATGATCCCCCAAAAGCCATTTTTCCGACCGCCGACAACTACTTCATGTGTACCGGCAGGTTTCAGCACGCAGTCACCGCTGTACCCCAGGGCGCATTCTGGAATGAACCAGCGCCATGACGGGGTGACGCCTGACCGCCATGAGCAGAAAACCGGTCACGATGGCCATACAAAGCAACAGCAACGAGAACTTCCCGAGCATTCGATTCGAGAAGTAAAAAACCCACCAACTCAGGAACATCCCCATGACCGCCACGATCACAAGGGGCACATGCTCCCTCAACCGAAGCTCTCGTACGCTTATTCCGTTATTCGACTGATAACGCATCATGAGCAAGATACTTGCAATGGCAATCGATAAGACGAACGCGATGGCAACACCCGTTCCACCCATCAACCACCCGAGGACGATCCCGAAGATCAGATTGAGGAGGCCATTGATCGCATGGTAAGCGGTGTTCCACCGCAATGTCCCGGCACCCAGGTTGCCCATATATGATGGCCCGACCAGCGTATTGACAAGCCAACCAAACGATAACAGGACAGCAAACTGGATGAATAGTGGCTCGGGGCGTCCAATCCAAATCCTGGAAATGGATGGAGCCAGCGATGCCACACCAACGTAGAGGGGAATGGACAAGAACACCAGCAACCGGAACGACTGAACATAGATCGTCTTGAGGCGTGCCCTGTCGATTTCCTGATATTCCGCAATCACGGGAATCAGGACTCGATTCGCCGACACGAGTATGGCGCGAAACTGCATGACCATGCGGTTGGCCATGTCGAAGTAACCGACCATGCTCAATCCGCCAAACCGACTCATGAGCAGTTTGGTAACAGGTTCAAGCAGGAGTTGCAACAGGGAGCCAACCTGGAAATTGATGCCGTAACGCAGCATTTCGCGGAAATAGGATTTGCTCCAGCCTAGCGGAAGCCACGAAGACATCCCCGCAAGATGCCTTAGAGTCAGCCACAGAATGAGCATCATTCCGCCCGCCTGTGCCAATTGAGCCAGCAGCAAACCATGAAGCCCGTATTGGGGCACCCAAAGCAACACCAGCCCGAGATACACCGTACCCATCAGGATATTGGTGACAGCAGGCACATCGAACCGATGCAGCCCCTCCAGAGCGGACTGAAACACGCTGCTCAGAGAAGAGATCCACAGGATCAACATCGCAAACGGCAGTATCGCTCTTGCCACTTCGACCGAATCCTCGGGAACGAGACCTCCCAGAAGCCGGTCAAGCGGGATATAGGCGATAAGCAATATCGAGGCAATGACCACCGCGATGGTAACCCCAGCCGTTTGCACGACAGCCCCCACTGCCTCTTTCCTGTCCAGCGCTTCATACTTGGCGACGAATTTGAGGACACTGCCCGCCAGCCCCATTCCGCCGACATTACCGAAGGCAGTGGTTGCCGTCACCACCGACCAGATGCCGATCTCCTTGATGCCGATGGAGCCAAGCAAATATTGATAGAGAAAATAGAGCAGCGCCCCCGAAAATAACGTGTTCGCCAATGTCAGCAGAACATTGCGGTTGATGCGACTCGTATGCCTACCCATTTGCAGTTTGCATCATCACGATGAAATGGTCACGCGCGGTCAACCAGTTCGGCGGCGTAAGCGACAATGCATCGTCACTGTCCACATCGACTCCGCCCAGGCCATGGCGACGAGCGAATGCCGCCAAGCCTGGCACCAATCGGTAGGCAGCATTCTTGATCAAGTTCTCGATCTTTTCCTGTGCCGTTCCCTGTTTATGCGAAAAAGTCTGAACGCGAGCGACCTCAAGTCCTGACTCGGCCGCGAACCAGTTGCACCACCGAGGATTGATGAACGAGATATGTTCGGCAATCGTACAATACCAGTATCGACTTCCCATGAAACGCCATGACAGCGCATCGGTATTCCCGGTCGAAATGATCACTGCGCCCCCCGGTTTGACCGCCCCCGCCAACAGATGAACGAAATAACGTGGATCGTGCACATGCTCAATGACATCGAACGAAGTAACGACATCGAAACGACCAGCAAACCCGGCAAGCGCCTCATAGTCTGCCCCAACAATCTCGATGCCTCTCGATCTTGCCCGCTCCGCCGCGCCCTGGTGAATCTCCACACCATAGCGCTCGACCCGATCGAGGTAGGAGAGAAACTGGCCGTCGAAACAGCCTACATCGAGAACCGACCCGGTTCCGCTCAAGTCATCGATCCATTTCGACGCCAACATCCAGTCGGGTCTGGCTCCGGATGAATGCTGCCAATTATCTGAAGCGCCCGCCCGGTACAACGCATCAAGTTCGGCCTTGCTCATTCTCGGGAATCTGAAGCATAACGCGCAGGACCGGCAGCAAAGCAGCTCGCCCCCGGGAAGTGTGTGCTCCAGTCGTTGTCCGGCAAAAGTGCGAGAAGACGGAATCGGCCCACGAGTGGTCAAATCCGCCGATCCGCACGAGGGGCATCGACGATCATTCATCGCGGTATCGCCTCCACTGGCGGCCAAATGAATTGCCTCCGATGGGCAGCCAGCCAGACGGCACCTGGTCCGTAAAAATCACCTCGCGTACTATCCCTAGGGGCAGGATCCATTTCATGCACCGGAATGGACAATGCTTTATCACACCGACTAAAACGCACCCCTCACCCATGCGCTCAAGAACCATCACCAACCACAGCTGCCCGGTTGGGCGCGTCTTGGACGATCCCCGGCACTTTCCACGCCGGCGGCACCGCTTGTACTGACTCCCATTTCACCATCATTGTTTCGGAGCCATGCCCCATATCTTCCGGCAAGGTCGCCCGCCAGTGGGCAATAGTGTTATCAATGGAATGGTAGCCAGAAAAGGCTTGCGCGCGCGCACTACAAACAAACGATTCCGCACATTCCAACGCATTCTCGATCGCGAATGAGAATTTACTGATATCCTTTACATTGCAGACCATTCCCAGTTCATACCGGGGAACCATCTGACCCATCCAGCCGACATCGGAGGCAAGAACCGGCTTGCCTGCCGCAGCGGCCCGGACCACAAACCCCGATGATGTCAGGTGGTTTGGATACGGCGTACAAATCAGATCCGCGGCGAAAAGACCCGCCTCCAGTTCTTCCTGGGACACATAGCGGTCAATGACCACTATCCGCTGATCATCCACAAGGTCGCCGAAATCTTTTTCAAGCAGTAGCCTTATCTCTTCCGAGGCACCGCCCAAGAGAAGCAGCCGGTCATCGCGGTTCAATCCCGCCTGCCCAAACGCCCTGATCAGAAGATCAACGCCTTTCCGTCCATCGAGCGCACCAAGACACGCGACATACCGCCCACCCACCGGAATACCCAGCCTCCGCCGGGCCTCAGTCGAGTCGATGGCATCCATATGCTCGACCGGCTCGGGTATCAAACAAACCCGGTCGGCAAGCTTTTGTAATCCATATTTTCCAATCGCTTCCAATTGTATTGGATTGATCAAGTGGTAGCGCGTCACACCTGCCATTGCTGTGATCCACTGCCAAATGACCGACTTGAGCGCCCCCATAGCCCCCTCGGCATCGCCAGGCACCACGCCCCTGAAGAGCAATACATGCATTTTCGACTTATGCTCAGAAACTCGAACACCAAGAAGACGCGCGACTCCCATGATCTGTGACAACCCGTCACCAAACGGCACGTAGATCAAATCCGGACGGTGCTTCCTGACCGCCCGGCGAAACGCAAGAAACGCTTTTAACCAATAACTGACTACCGATGACGAGCCCAACCGGATGGAATCGTCGCAATGAAATGCATGCTCGAGAGACCGAAGATGGGCTTTGTATTGGGCAGATACCCGAGCGCCTTTCGAGGTTGCCAAGACAATCTCTCTATCAGCGCCCCCCAAAGCCTGGATCAATACAGCAACATACTGAAACCGGTGTCCACCCGGAGAAGGTTCATAGACGAGGATTTTCAAAGCAGCCTCCCTGAACCAGACGTTACTTTTATCGCGCGCCGCCCCGCCCCCCATATTTATGATCTACGGTGAACGCCAACGGATCGGCACAAAAACTGGTTCGATGATAGTAAACGCCGCCAGTTACATCACTCACAGCGCCAGCATCAGATTCGGGACAATGAAGGATGATTCGAGATAGCGCCTAGTTCTTTCAATATACATCGGAAATACGATACGAATATTAAGTTGCTTACCATCAAGACGACATCATCGTATCGCAGAGTTCCAGCTGGCGCAGTGCAGAAACAAATCGCTCGGCCATATTGTCCGTATTGTACGAACAGCTTATGATCTCTAGCGCCTTAGCAGACATATAATCCAGCCGTTTTTCTTTACAGATCAGAGCTGCAATGGTCCTGGCAAGCGATTTTGAATCGTCTCTTTCGAATAGCGCCCCGTTTCCTCCATCCTTCATTGCTGAAGATTCGGGCATATGATCGCCTTCATCACGATGAATAACGGCTGGAAGACCATAAGCCAACCCATGGATCAGACTAAGACCAACAGCACCCGGATAGACAAACAACCGACAGCGATTGGCCACGGCGGCGATTTTTTCTTCGTCTATCATGCCTCCATGCCAGGCAACCCGGTTCTTGAGTCCAAGGCCGCTGGCCATTTCTTTCAAATGTGCCAGCAAATCGCCATTGCCAATCACATCAAGAGATACCCCAGCAAGTTCAGGTTCAGCCATTGCCCTGAGCAATATCTCCAGGCGCGCTTTTTCAGTGAGACGGCCAATGAACAGCAACCTCTTTTCTCGATGCTTCGCTTCATAGGCGCGCCGGTACGCGGAGATCTCTTTCGTATCCAGTCCATTATTGAGGGCCGCGAGATGGACACGGTCGCCACAGCCTAGAACACGCCTAGCCCTTTCGACTTCACGATCGGTATAGAACAGGGCCATATCGGCCAAACAGAGCAACCTGAGACGCAACCACATGCGCCATGGACGTGAGGTGGCGGAACGGAAGTGCCCCCAAATAACTATCTTCGCGCCCAGCAGCTTGGCCTTGATCAACAACAGATAGGTGCTAACGGTACGCGGCGAGCCCGAGAGAACCAACACATCTCCATCAGACACAGGGATCGATAGCGTGCCCGTTTGCCATTCAACACCCAAAGGCAACGTCTTGATGGGACCAAGCCATCTTTCCCACTCATACGGCTTGTCTCGCTGCGTCAACACCCCCAACCCACCTGCGGAGGCATAGACGGAAAAACGGTCGCCGTAATGCTCGTGAAGACGACTGAAAAACGGAACCCTATAACTAGGCACAGACGGTTGGACAATTATTATTTTTCCAGAAACCGCCATCCATTCTCCGCCAAGCAAATCTTGTACTGGCAATGATTCATGACAAGAAACCAGGAGACGCCAATAACGACTATTCCTTCCCATCCAGTCTCATGACAAAATACCGCCCCAATACCAGCACATCCATCTTCGTCCGTAAGAAGCAGTCTAGCGCCTCTTCGGGCTTGCAGACCACAGGCTCGTTTTCATTGAACGAGGTATTGAGAACGATCGGAACACCCGTCTGCTCATGAAACGCGCTTATCAAGCGATGATAACGCGGATTGGTTTTTTCGTAGACGGTCTGCAACCGACCCGATCCATCCACATGCGTCACCGCAGGTATTTCGGCTCGTTTCTCGTCTCGTATTTGAAAAACCTTCATCATGAACG
>JALULB010000343.1 GCA_027041035.1 Sedimenticola sp.
GCGTTTTGTCACCACCGCGTCCGAGGCGGCCCTGCGGCCGTTGCTTGCCGCCTACCGCCAGGACATTCAGAAAAACCTGACGCAGGGCGGCGAGGAGAACGGCGATATCTCGCATGTCCTGCGCGTGTTTCTGATCGATGCGAACAAGCGCATCCGGAATATCTACAGCGTCGCCTTTCTGCACCCGGATCTGTTGCTGACCGACGTGCGCACACTGATGAACGAGGAGCGCCAGCGGCCCGCCGAGAGCCGGCCCGGTGGTGTCGCGGTCGCGCCGGTCGACCTGTTGCGGATCGCCCGGCATCCGCCGCTGGGGCTGCCCGCCGTGCCCGTGCCGGACGACAATCCGCTGACCGCCGGCAAGATCGCCCTAGGCCGCCGGCTGTTCTTCGATCGTCGCCTGTCGCTGAACGACACGCTTTCGTGCGCGATGTGCCATGTGCCGGAGCAGGGCTTCACCAGCAATGAGTTGGCGACGGCGGTGGGTATCGAGGGCCGTGGCGTGCGGCGGAATACGCCGACGCTGTACAACGTCGCCTACTTCGACAGATTGTTTCACGATGCTCGCGAGGAAAGCCTGGAACAACAGGTCTGGGGGCCACTGCTGGCGAGGAACGAGATGGGCAACCCGTCGGTCGGCCATGTGCTGGAAAAGATCCGCCGGATACCCGGCTATGTCGAACAGTTTCGCGCCGCGTTCGCTGGCCGGGGCGTCGGCATGGAAACCCTGGGCATGGCGCTGGCCGCCTATCAGCGCAGCCTGCTCGCGGCGGATTCGCCATTCGACCGCTGGCGTTACGCCGGTCGGCGGAACGCCATCGACGCCTCCGCCAAGCGCGGCTTCGAGCTGTTCACCGGCAAGGCCGGTTGCGCAAGCTGCCATCCCGTCGGCGAAGAGCATGCACTGTTCTCCGACCAGAAATTGCACAACACCGGTATTGGCTACCGGCAATCCATGGGCGAGAGCGGGCGAAAGCAGACCGTCATGCTGGCGCCGGGCGTGAGCGTCGTCGTCGACAGCACCATCATCGACGCCGTCGCCGCGCCGGCGCTGGCCGATCTCGGTCGCTACGAGATCAGCCAGAACCCGGACGACCGCTGGAAATACCGCACCCCGGGCCTGCGCAATCTGACCCTGACCGCGCCTTACATGCACAACGGCTCATTGCGCACCCTGGAAGAGGTCGTGGCGTTCTACGATCGTGGCGGCGTGGCGAACGAGACGCTGGACCCGCTGATCCATCCGTTGCATCTGAACGCCGCCGAACAATCTGACCTGGTCGCCTTTCTGCGTTCGCTGACCGGCCGGGTCGAAGCGCTGCTCGCGGATGCCGCCGCCGCGCCGATCGGCGACGTATCCAGCAAGCGGAAGCAATGAACCGCAACGCCCCGTTCTGTCGTGGCTCGGACAGCCATCCTGGATGGAACCTTCCACAAGATTCTGATATATCACTTTCATTCACCCATAGGAGCAATTCATGAAAGCACGTGCCGCGGTAGCCTGGGAAGCCGGGAAGCCACTCTCGGTCGAGGAGATCGAAGTCGATGGCCCACGCGAGGGCGAGGTCCTGCTGAAGGTCGTCGCATCCGGCGTCTGCCATACCGACGCCTTCACCCTGTCCGGCGACGACCCGGAGGGTGCTTTCCCCTGCGTGCTCGGCCACGAGGGCGGCTGCGAGGTCGTTGAATGCGGTCCCGGCGTCAAGCAGTTGAAACCCGGCGATCACGTCATCCCGCTGTACATCCCCGAGTGTGGCGAGTGCGAATACTGCCGTTCCGGGAAATCCAACCTGTGCCAGTCGATCGCCGGCACCGTATGGACTGGCTACATGCCGGACGGCACGCGGCGCTTCTCGCACAACGGCAAGGCCATCTACCACTACATGGGCTGCTCGACCTTCTCGGAATACACCGTCGTGCCCGAGATCGCGCTGGCGAAAATCAACAAGGCCGCGCCGCTGGACAAGGTCTGTCTGCTCGGCTGCGGCGTGACCACCGGGATAGGCGCGGTACTGAACACCGCAAAGGTCGAGCCGGGCGCCAGCGTCGCGGTATTCGGTCTCGGCGGCATCGGCCTGTCGGTCGTGCAGGGCGCGGTGATGGCCGGCGCCGGACGCATCATCGCCGTCGACGTCAATGACGACAAATGGGCGATGGCAAAGGCGCTCGGTGCGACCGATTTCGTCAACCCGGACAAGCTCCCCGGAACCACCAGCGAAGCCATCGTCGAGATGACCAACGGCGGCGTGGACTACTCCTTCGAATGCATCGGCAACGTACACGTGATGCGCGAAGCGCTGGAATGCTGCCACATGGGCTGGGGCGTGGCGACCATCATCGGCGTCGCCGGGGCCGGCCAGGAGATCAGCACGCGGCCCTTCCAACTGGTCACGGGGCGAACCTGGAAAGGCACCGCCTTCGGCGGCGTGAAAGGGCGCAGCGAACTGCCGGGTTATGTCGATCGCTACATGCAAGGCGACATCGAACTCGACAGCCTGGTGACCCACACCATGGGCCTGGAAGACATCAACACCGCCTTCGACCTGATGCACGCCGGCGAAAGCATTCGCTCGGTCATCATCTTCTGAGGCATGGCGATGCAAGCGATCGAATCGATAAAGGAATCCGGTGGCTGGCTGAACCGCTACGTTCACCCGTCGGCCAGTTGTCGTTGCGACATGACCTTCTCCGTCTACCTGCCACCACAGGCGGAGAAACAGGCCGTGCCGGCGGTGTATTTCCTCTCTGGCCTGACATGCAGCGACGACAACTTCCGCACCAAGGCCGGCGCGCAGCGATACGCCGCCGAACTCGGACTGGCGCTGATCATCCCCGACACCAGCCCGCGCGGCGATAAGGTGGCCGACGAGCCGGAGCGCTACGACCTCGGCCAGGGCGCCGGCTTCTACATCGACGCCACGCGCCAGCCCTGGGCCAGGCACTACCGGATGTACAGCTACATAACCGACGAACTCCCCGCCCTGGTCGAGCACGAGCTGCCGTTGATCCCGGGCCTGCGATCCATCGCCGGACACTCCATGGGCGGCCACGGCGCGCTCATCTGCGCATTGAAAAACCCCGGCATGTACCGATCGGCATCCGCCTTCGCGCCGATCTGCAACCCGGTCATCAGCCCCTGGGGGCAGGGCATCTTCGCCGCCTACCTCGGCAACGATCAGACCGAATGGGAGAAATGGGACGCCACCTGCCTGCTACGCGCCGGCGCGCAAAGCCCACCACTGCGCATCGACCAGGGACTGGCCGATGAATTCCTCGCCGAACAACTCTATCCAGAGCATCTCGAAGACATCTGCCGGATAAGGAAACTCCCGCTCACCCTGGAAAGGCACGCAGGCTACGACCACAGCTACCACTTCATCGCCAGCTTCATCGGAGAGCACCTGGCGTTCCATGCGCGGGCGTTGCAGGCCTAGAAACAGCCCCGTGGGTCGGACTTTAGTCCGACTCGGTCCCGGTCAGTAATGGATCAACGGGGAGGGTGGCGACGAGTCCGGCGCCGAAAGCTCCTGCGCCTGAACGGACACTGACGACAGCCACAGCACACAAGAATCGGCACAAGGCAGAGACAACGGCCGCCTGACAGAGGGCAGGCCAGTACATCAGCGCTTACCAGCCCAGGCGGCGACGAGTCCGCTCGCCCGAATGCCGGGAAAACGGCTATACTTAGCACCAAGACAGAAAAAGAATCGTCGAAAAGCGAGCGATCGGGCAAGGAGACGGGCAAGACAGACTCCATATATGTCAAGGCCCGTGTGATTATATCCTGATAAGGAATGGCCAGTATGGATACAATCAAAAACGCTGCGGTAGCGGATGTGTTCAAGAATTATCCGAAGCATATGCGGAAAAAATTAATGTTCCTTCGTAGGTTGGTTTTGGATACAGCAGCAGAGACAGAAGGTGTTATCTCAGTGGAAGAAACCCTCAAATGGGGAGAGCCTAGTTACGTCACAAAAAGCGGTAGCACAGTCAGAATGGACTGGAAAAAGGCAAAGCCACATCAATACGCTATGTACTTTCACTGTCAAACAACGTTGGTTGACACAGTCAAGGAGCTATATGGAGATAAATTCAAGTTTGAAGGCAATCGGGCGATTGTGTTCGATGAAGATGATGAAATACCAATAGATGAGTTAAAGCATTGTATCGCATTGTCTCTTACTTACCATGGCCGAAAACATCTCCCAATGCTGGGTGTATGATGAAAGCACATAACGCTCAACACCCGTGAGATTTTATACCCGCTTTTTGAACAATTCTGGGCGTGTGCTGTGCATGGGCTTATAAACACTAAGGCGTCAGTGCGAAAAAAATATGGAACAGAAACTTTTTCAGGATCTAGTCAGCTCGATACGAAATAAATACGACGAAATGGATTATAAGCTTGGATGGCGCTTCCTGACTTCGCCAAAGTCAACAGTTTCAAAAAATACCGATTCCGTATTTATTACATTGAATCCCGGGGGCTCTGTAATAGCGCACGAAGCACAACAAGAAAGTTGCGAGGATGGTTCCGCGTATCTGGTCGAACAGTGGGGCAAGAATACGCCAGGTAACGCACCACTCCAACGACAAATACAATCACTATACAGACATCTTGGGTGGGAATTTGATGATGTCTTAAGCGGCCAATTCGTCCCGTTTCGCTCTCCATCATGGGATGATTTGCCAAACCGTCAGTGCGCTCTTCAGTTTGGAACAGAGATATGGTCTAAACTTCTAGACGTGATTCAGCCGTCTACCGTTATCGCAATGGGTAAGTCGAAATTACGTAATCCTATTTGCACCATCCTTGGCTCGCCAGAATATAGTACAAACGTAAGTGTTGGCTGGGGAAACATTACGGCGGGTCTAGATATTTACCCAGACTACAGATTTGTTTCGTTGCCTCATCTATCTAGATTTCAGATTATCGATAGACCCGAAAGTGAAGCTGGGTTACGCGAGCTGTTCCCTAATTGGAGGCGGTATGAACACTGAGAGTGCTAAAAATTATTATCAAGATTATTGTGGAAAATGGCTGAATTTCTAAGCTGACACAGCAATTATACGTCTTTCATTGAATAAAGAGTCTGGGGGACAATCAAGACTTTTGATCGAGTATGTTCTAAACCATCTTCATTGGAAAGCTAACCTGTATTTGAAAGAGAAATCGCCGCCTTCAAATCCTCATGGTCAAAGGCCGAGGCCATGCGATTGATCTCGGTTGGCGTCAAACCCAACCGCGCGGCCTCTTCGCGCCAGGTTCCCACGGCCATCCCGACTTCGGCCACAATCGCGTGCGCCTTGTTTTCATCCAGTTCAAAATATCCCACTACGCTCATCGCCAGATCCAGGGAGGCTGCACCGTCATCGAGATCTATGGCCGTTGTCAGAACGCGTGGTTTGATATCCGTGGGCACCGGGTTGAGATCATAGGCCGGGGCCAATCGCCAGCCATCTGAACCGGTATAGAGGAAAGCGTGATTACGTAAATGATCATCGGTGTTGGAGATCAGAATATTGAAAACGATACGTCGCCACAGCGCATGCATATCCTGGTTCGGGCTGGCGCCATATCGGCGCAGAGCATCAACAAACTCGAGATAACTGCGTGCCTCGTTGTCACTGGCCCCGAGCATACTCATGGCCGAAAGAAACGGGATACGCTGGCCTTGCACTCGGTCGAAACGACGCAAAAGCAGTACCGGCTTGTTCAACACATGTTCAATTCGCCAGTCGGGTACGGAAATACCGGACTTTGCCGCGAGACGCAGCGCAACGCCTTCCCAGAGAACCGCATTGATTTCATCATCTTTGTGCGGGAACTTGGCGATGGCGAGATGTCCGTCCCGGTCCCTGACCGAAGCCTTGGGACGTGCGCCACCCAATGACGAACCGGGAGCCAGCAGCAGTCGCAGATCCTCGTCACTATCCGTATCACCAACGACATGCTCCGCTGCCGACAACAATCGTGGCAAATCGATCAGGGGCGGTATGCGAGCCGCTTCATGTTCAGCAAGAAACGGGCCTCCCAGCTCGGCTTTGGCTGCCTGCGTCGCCCTACCTCCCGCATCCTTGCTCTTGCTGTCGTGCCGGGCGAAGCGTAAGGCGCCCTGACGAGCTTCATCATCGACCATGAGCAGATAGTCGATTTCCATCAAGGTGCGCGGCGTCTCACCCACGCGCTCTGCCCGTCGTCGTTCCGCCCGGCGCATCAGAACCCGCCCCCAGCGGTCCGGGGCTGAGTCACCAATGGCGCCAAAGAGAGATCTGCCTGAAGGTGTATGGAAGGGACCAGGGCCAAGCGTGAGAGCAGGTTCCAAAGAGAAACGGTCTGCATATTCAAGCCAGCTCGGATCATATTCGAAGGTGGCGCTTTCCCTGCCCTTGCGCGCACGCGCCCACAGTCGCCCAACCCGATGTAGCTCACCGGCGATATCCACATAGACGAAAACTTCTGTTTCCATCACGCTTTGCTCTTCTGTGTTAACCGGGGCGAACCGTGCCCGGATTTACCCCGACGTGGCTTGCGGATACGTTGCGGCAAACGCTCCTCTTCGAGCTCAAGGCCCACTGTGTCTGTCTTGACATCCGCTAGTTCGCCCAACCGCTCAGCCATACCCAAAACAAAGAGCACATTGGCGTAGTTACCAAGGGAAACGCCGGGGTCACCCTTTTCTATCTTGTTCAGGGTTGTTCGGCTGATAGATGCCCTTTCAGCCATAACATCTGTAGGAATACGCCGCCTGAGTCTGGCATCACGGATATCCTGCCCAAGCTTGCGCAGAGCCCGCCTGACCGGAATCGGCATCATCAAATCCAACCGCGTTTTACCCATTATTTCGTCCATTATTATCATCACTATAGTAGATATTGTCTACTATAATGGACGTTACATCAATAACTCTATGATCCGAAATCCCAGCGCCAAGCACATTACGTCCATTATCTTGGACGTAATGTGCATTCGGGAGGACATGCATCCTGACAGAGGGGT
>JALULB010000344.1:0-5765 GCA_027041035.1 Sedimenticola sp.
TCCGTTGATCGATGAACTCAGCGCGCTGCATCACGACGCCCGCCAGTATTTCCACAAGGCGATGCTCGCGTTGCGCAAGCAGGACTACGTGCGTTCGGTCGAACTCTTCGAGCGGGGCATCGCCGCTGGCGGCGACAACCCGCGCGCCGCTATCTCGCTGGCGCGCACCCGCTACCTGGCCGGCGACAAGGCCGGCGCCCGCGCCGGGCTGGAGGCGATCGTCGCCAAGCACCTGGATCAGGCGCTGGCATGGTTCCTGCTCGGCGTGCTGGACGATGCCGAAGGCCGGGAAGGGCAGGCGGAGAGGCATTACAAGAAGGTGCTGCAACTGGAACCCGACCACGAAGGCGCCACGCTGTTCCTCGCCCGCGCCCTGTTCCGACGGAAGGACTACGCCGAGGCCGCGAAATACTTCGACCGGCTGATAGCTCGCAACGTCGAACAGTCGCCGGTCTGGCTGTTCGATATCGTCAGTCATCTCGGCATGCGGGACGATCCGGCGGCGACGCGTCGCCGCCTTGAAACCGCGATGCGAAAATTCCCCGAAAACCCGGTATTCCGCACACTGCTGGTGTCCCTGCTCGCCGCCTCCGAAAGTCGCGAAGACCGTAAGCAAGCGCTGGCGATCGCGGAAAAACTCGCCTCCGCCACCCCGATACCACCGGTCCACGGCCTGTTGGCCCTGGCGTTGGCCGCCAACGGCCGCTTCGACGAGGCAGCCGCCTATCAGCAGAGCATCGTCGACTTCGCGCGCAAGCAGAAAGCCGACAGCCGCCAACTCGCCGCGTTGCAAGAGGTGCTGGATGCCTATCGCGCGCACCGCCCGCCGGCGGATAGCGCGCCACGTGCCGAAGCGTTCAAAATTCCCCCGGTGGAGCCGGTCGTGGTGTTTCGCAACTACCAGGCGCCCCGGCCGTATTGAAGCGCCTGGATGGTGGATGAATCGTCCCACACCCCCACGTTCGTGGGGAGGGCGGCTTTGCATGAGCGGCGCCTGTATTGCCTCGGCCATCCGAGACTCGGCGCGCACGCCCCCGGGGCGCATTGGCATCGATATGCACGGGTTTGGTGCGCTCACGCCCTGTCGCTCTGGATGGACTCTCTTCCTCGTGTTTACTTGTCGCTTCCCTTTGAAATCCCAGGATAAATCGCCCGATTCGCGATGACAATCGAGCCGATCGGGCGGCCGCGTGTGTCGATGATGCCGCTGTTATCCGGCCGCGAGCACCGATCCTGGAAAACGCATTCGTGATAAGGGTCTATTTATATTAGAATATAAGTAACTACTCAGCTAACCGCTGAAATGCGCCAGCTCTGCGTTCAAAAATGGTCATTTACACTTGTAAACTCACATTTTTTGCCTTGATCTGACACATTTCAGCGGCGATCTGAGCAGTTACCCTTATATTTGAGCTACTCGCTGAGTAGTTACGAATATAATGACTTATTAAATTAACGTCCGACAGCCGGCGCACCGGGGTGGTGCGCCGGGGGCGGGAAATAGACTGTTTAGCTACCTTTTTCCATGTATGGAAATTGCTCAAGATATTGATATTGCGTTGAAAAATGATTATGGCATGCTTGTTGCTTAAGCTGTGTGGGTAAACTGAACATCCGCGTGTGGCCCGTCCGCCGCGCGATACGGGCTGAATCCGAGGTTAGGTCATGAAAGAACGTTTGGTACTGGTGGGAAACGGCATGGCTGGCGTGCGCACGCTGGAGGAATTGCTGAAGTATGATCCCGAGCATTACGACATCACGGTGTTTGGCGCCGAGCCGCATCCGAACTACAACCGCATCATGCTGTCGCCGGTGCTCGCCGGCGAGAAGACCATCGATGACATCATTCTGAACAGTCGCGACTGGTACGCGGAGAACGGCATCACCCTGCATACCGGTGACGCGGTCGTCGCTATCGATCGCGCGGCGCGCAAGGTGAAGACCGAGTCCGGCATGGAAGTCGGGTACGACCGCCTGCTGCTGGCCACGGGTTCCAACCCGTTCATCATCCCGGTGCCGGGCGCGGACAAGGACGGCGTGCTCGGTTTCCGCGACATCGCCGATGTCGACAAGATGCTCGAAGCGGCGAAACAGTATAAGAAGGCGGTCGTCATCGGCGGCGGCCTGCTCGGCCTGGAAGCGGCGAACGGCCTGATGAAGAACGGCATGGACGTGACCATCGTGCATCTGATGGACATCCTGATGGAACGCCAGCTCGACCATCCCGCCGCCGAGATGCTGAAGGCATCCCTGGAAACGCGCGGCATGAAGTTCCTGATGCAGGCGTCCACCGCCGAGATCGTCGGCGGGGATCGTGTCAGCGGCGTGAAGTTCGCGGATGGCTCCGAGGTCGAGGCCGACCTGGTGGTGATGGCGGTCGGTATCAAACCGAACATCGAGCTGGCGCGACAGGCCGGTATTCATTGCGAACGCGGCATCGTCGTCAGCGACACCATGCAGACCTTCGATCCGCGTGTCTACGCGGTCGGCGAATGCGTGCAGCATCGCGGCATCTGTTACGGCCTGGTGGCGCCGTTGTTCGAGCAGGGCAAGGTCGCGGCCAACCACCTGGCGCAGATCGGCATCGCGCGCTACGAGGGCTCGGTGACCTCGACCAAGCTGAAGGTCACCGGCATCGATCTGTTCTCCGCCGGCGAGTTCAACGAGCAGGAAGACGACGAGACCCTGGTGTTGCAGGACCCGGCGCAGGGCGTCTACAAGAAGCTGGTGATCCGCGACAACCGCATCAAGGGCGCGGTGATGTACGGCGACACCATGGACGGCACCTGGTACTTCCAGTTGTTGCGTGAGGGCACCGACATCTCCGATTTCCGCTCGACCATCCTGTTCGGCCAGCACGATGTCGGCGATGCCGGGCATGGCGATACCGCGCGGGTGCTGTCGCTCAGCGACGACGCCGAGATCTGCGGTTGCAACGGCGTGTGCAAGGGTGAGATCGTCAACGCGATCCAGACCAAGGGCCTGTTCACGCTGGACGACGTGAAGGCGCACACCAAGGCGGCCAGCTCCTGTGGCTCCTGCGCCGGCCTGGTCGAAGCCTTGCTGGCGAACACCGTCGGCGAGGGCTACGACGCCGCGCCGAGCAAGAAGGCGATCTGCGCATGCACCGAACACAGCCATGACGACATCATCAAGGCGATCAAGGATCACGAGTTGAAGGACATGCGCACGGTGTTCGACTTCCTCGCGTGGAAGACCCCGGACGGCTGCGCGACCTGCCGCCCGGCGCTGAACTACTACCTGCTGGCGAACTGGCCGGCGGACTACCAGGACGACATGCAATCGCGCTTCATCAACGAGCGCGCCCACGGCAACATCCAGAAGGACGGTACCTACTCGGTGGTGCCGCGCATGTTCGGTGGGCTGTGCACGCCGAGTGATCTGCGCGCGATCGCCGATGTCGTCGAGAAATACGACGTGCCGGAGATGAAGGTCACCGGCGGCCAGCGCATCGATCTGTTCGGCATCAAGAAGAATGACCTGCCGGCGGTATGGAAGGACCTGTCCGATGCCGGCTTCGTCTCCGGGCATGCCTATGGCAAGGCGATGCGCACCGTGAAGACCTGCGCCGGCAAGACCTGGTGCCGCTTCGGCACGCAGAACTCCACCGCTCTCGGCGTCAAGCTGGAGGAGTTGACCTGGGGTTCGTGGATGCCGCACAAGTTCAAGCTCGCGGTGTCGGGTTGTCCGCGCAACTGCGCCGAGGCGACCATCAAGGACTTCGGCGTGGTGTGCGTCGATTCCGGCTACGAACTGCACGTGGGCGGCAACGGCGGCATCAAGGTGCGCGTCACCGATCTGCTGTGCAAGGTCGATAGCGAGGAAGAGGTGCTGGAATACTGCGGTGCCTTCACCCAGATGTATCGCGAGGAGGCGCACTACCTGGAGCGCACCGCGCCCTGGGTCGAGCGTGTCAGTCTGAGCTACATCAAGTCACGCATCCTGGATGACGAAGCCGAACGCAAGGCACTGTACGAGCGCTTCAAGTTCGGCCAGAAGTTCTCGCAGATCGATCCGTGGAAGCAGCGCGCCGAGGGCGCCGAGGCGCATGAGTTCATGCCGCTGGAAGTCGTCAGTCAATAAGCAGGTGTTGTTGAGATGAATAACTGGACCGAAATTACCCCACTGGACGAGATCCCCCAGCTGGGTTCGCGTGTGATCAAGACCGACACGATGGAGATCGCGGTGTTCCGTACCGCGGCCGACGAGGTCTTCGCGGTGAAGAACGCCTGCCCGCACAAAGCGGGGCCGTTGTCGGAAGGCATCGTGCACGGCAACTCGGTGACCTGTCCGCTGCACAACTGGAACATCGACCTGGCCAGCGGCGAGGCGCTGGGGCCGGACGAGGGCTGCACCAACACCTTCCCGGCGAAGGTGGATGGCGGCATCGTGTATATCGACCTGAAGAACAGCAGCCGGGCCTGTTAGTTCTATAGCCTCCGCCGCTCAAGCTTCGGATCTCAGCACGCGCGAAAGTGCCGAGGGTGGAGTGGTGAAGGCTATGACAGCCAGGTTGATCTATATCAGGCGGCATTTCGCCGCCATTTGAAAAGGGCTGTCCGCGCGGTTATAAAGGCAGGTTCACGCCGGCATTTCCGCCGGTTTCCCGAAGCAGTTGGAGGAGACAGCATGAGCAACAAACTGGTCAAAGACATCATGTCCACGGGCGTGCGCACCGTGACCCCGGAAACGCCGATCAAGGAGGTCGTCTCGTTGATGTGCCTGTACCGCTTCAGCGGACTGCCGGTGGTCGACGACGACGGCAAGCTGACCGGCATCATCGCCGAGAAGGATATCCTCAGCCGCCTGTTCCCGAGCATCGAAGAGACCATGCAGGGTCTGTCGAATCTGGATTTCGACGATGCCGCGAACGACTACAAGGCATTGATGGACAAGACCGTCGACGACCTGATGGCGCATGGCGCGAAGACCGTGTCGCCGGACATGCCGATCCTGCGCGCGGCGGTCTACATGGCGATGAACCGCTTCCGCCGCATCCCGGTCGCCGAGGGCAGCAAGCTGGTCGGCATGCTGAGCCTGGGCGATGTCCACAAGGCCTTGTTTCATCAAAGCCTGAACACCTGAAAACAGAGAGAAGACATGCTGTTCGGTCGTGACAAGAAGAATCCCATCAAGCTGGCGGACAAGGGCGCCGTCGAGTGGAAGTACGCCACCTGTGGCTACTGCTCCACCGGCTGCTCCATCGAGGTCGGGCTGGACAAGCACGGCGTGCCGGTGGCGTCGCGCGGTGTCGCCGACGCCGACGTGAATCGCGGCAAGCTGTGCATCAAGGGCATCTTCGAGGACAAGCTGTTCACCAGCAGCGGGCGCGGTGACAAGCCGTTGATGCGCCGGCATCGCTGGGACGCGTTCCAGGAGACAAGCTGGGATGTCGCGCTCGATCGCGTCGCCGACGAGATCAAGCGCATCCAGACCGAACACGGCCGGGATGCCTTCTCGATCGTCTCCACCGGGCAGATCATGACCGAGGAGTTCTACACCCTCGGCAAGCTCGCGCGCGGCGTCATCGGCACCAACAACTACGACGGCAACACCACGCTGTGCATGGCCTCGGCGGTGTCCGGCTACAAGCGCTCGTTCGGCTCCGACGGCCCGCCCGGCTGCTACGAGGACTTCATGCACACCGACTGCCTGCTGGCGATCGGCTCGAACCTGCCCGAACAGCATCCGGTGATCTATTGGCGCATGCGCGAGGAACGCGAGAAGCGCCACTTCCCGCTGAT
>JALULB010000344.1:5775-6990 GCA_027041035.1 Sedimenticola sp.
TACCGCTACCTGGAGAACGATGCTGATCGCCAGGAGATCGCGAAGTTCTGGGGCATCGACCCCGGCTTTCTGCCGAAACGGCGCGGCCTGTTCATGACCGACATCCTGCCGGCCATCGAGACCGGCCAGATCAAGGGCTTGTGGCTGATAGCGACGAATCCGATGACCTCGATGCCGAACACCCCGCGTATCCGCAAGACGCTGGAGAAGCTCGAATTCCTCGTCGTGCAGGACGCCTACCGCGATGTCGAGACCAACGAATACAGCCACGTCTTCCTGCCGTCCGCGTTGTGGGCCGAGAAGGAAGGCTGCATGACGAATACCGAACGTCGCGTCAACCTGATCACCAACGTCACCCAGCCGCCGGGTGATTCCAAGGCCGACCTGTGGGTCTTCAACCAGATGGCCAAGCGTTTCGAGCAGGGCCGCAAGATGGAATTCCCGGAGAAGGCCGAGCAGGTCTTCGAGGAGCTGCGCAACCTGTCGCGCGGGCGCATGCTCGACTACTCCGGCATGACCTACGAGAAACTCGAAAAGCATCGCGGCCTGCAATGGCCGTGTTCCGATGAATCCAGCGAATGGGCCGGCGAGGACTCCAGCGCGGGCACCCAGCGGCTGTATACCGACGGCCGCTTCGCCTATCCCGACGGCAAGGCGAAGCTGATCCCGCTGGCGTTCGTCGACAACAACGAGAAGCCGGACGAGGAATATCCCTTCTGGCTGAACTCCGGTCGCGTCGTCGAGCATTTCCACACGCGCACGCGTACCGGCAAGGTCGGCAACCAGAACAAGTTCAGCCCGACTCCGTATATGGAGATGAACCCCGACGCGGCGGCCAGGCTGGGCGTCAAGCACGGCGAATACGCGCGCCTGGTGTCGCGGCGCGGCGACGCCATCGTGATGGTGCAAACCACCCAGCGCATGGCGCCGGACATGGTGTTCGTGCCGTTTCATTACCATGACTGCGTGAACCGCCTGTCGCTGGGCCTGCTCGATCCCTACTCGCGCCAGCCGGCCTACAAGCAGAGCGCGGTGAAGGTCGAGCGGATCGCCGACCAGAAAGCCGCCGCGGTCCGCAACAAGGCGGCGCGCGCCTATTGACCGCCACGCCGTGGAGCGCGGTTTCGTAGGCTGGGTTGAGGTACGAAACCCGGCATGCCGTCGCTGGCGGCAAACGCGAACGCTGGGTTTCGCAAGCTCTACCCAGCCTACGAA
>JALULB010000345.1 GCA_027041035.1 Sedimenticola sp.
GCGCGTTGATGGACAACCTCGAAGTGCTGACGCAGACCGACCCGCAGGCCGGCAGCTGGGGCCAGGACGCGGCGGCGGACCTGGTACGCAATCGCATCCGTATCCACTCCCTGAACTTCATGCGCGGCCGCACCTTCCTGAACAAATTCATCATCATCGACGAAGCGCAGAATCTCACCGCCAAGCAGATGAAGACCCTGATCACCCGCGCCGGACCTGGTAGCAAGGTCGTATGTCTCGGCAACATCGCGCAGATCGACACCCCCTACCTCACCGAAACCTCATCCGGCCTGACCTACGTCGCCGACCGCTTCAAACAGTGGCCGCACAGCGGCCACATCACTCTGCAACGCGGCGAACGCTCGCGACTCGCGGACTTCGCGTCACAGGCTTTGTAGCCTCAGTGTAATAACTCGCTCCTGGCAAGAGTCGTCACCGCTATTGGCTGTTTCTGGAGGAAACGTCGGCGGCAGGGATGCCGCCGTCGAGCTTACAGGGATGTATTGACGGCGTTTTCCGGAAGAAACAGCCAATAGCGGTGACTGCGTAGCGTTGAAACGCCATGGGCGAGTAGTTACGTCTCAGTATCGGGACGCCTCCCTCAGCTCGCGCATCACCTCGCTCAGATTGCCCTCGGCATTCTCCACCAGGCACACAAGGTTGGCGACGCTGCATACACTCATGCCGCGCGCGCGCACGATCCAGCCCCCGGGTGGCGTCCAGCCGGAAAGCTGCGTGAACATCGACAATTGGTCGGCATTGCCCTGCACGATGCGCTTGTAGTCGTGAGCGAAGGTCGCGAGGGCGCGCAGTTGTTCCTCCGGCAGGATGCCGTGGCCCTCGACGAACTGGCCGTCATCACGAAAGCTCGCGATCGCGGCAACGCCGTCGAGCACCATCAGCTGTCGAATCACGCCGCACCTCCCTCGATACCCAGCACGTCGAAGGCCGCCTGGTAGTCGGCGTCCTCATTGGCGATCACGACGCCCTGATGCTTGTTCGCAACCGCTGACCAGTCCAGCCCGATCAGGGAGAACCCATCGATCGGATAAAAACCCTGTTGGCCGGATACCGCCTCCCAGCCGCGCGCCTGCATGGTCGCAATCGCGGTATTCGCCACGCAGACGTGGCCGAGCAGATCCAGCGCGGTCTCGTTCAACTGGCTGCCTTCGGCGATCAGGTGCTCGGTCAGCTCCCCTTGGTCGTTGAATGAAAACGCCGCCAACGCGCCTTTCAGCATCATCAGTTTGTTCAGTTCTATCATTTCTACCCCTTTGGTAAATCGCTATCCCGATAGTCGGCCTCAGCCACCCAAACCTCGGATGCTCGCGTGCGTGGCATTTCGTTTGTTTGGGTGGTGAAGGCCGTGGTTCATGAGTTTTCGGGTTATTATCGGATCAGATCAGATCCGTATCGGCATCGGCCAGTCGCTTTTTCATGAGCGCCACGACGTCGTTCAACGCGGCATTCCGGTTGTCCAGAAAGCAGAAAACATTGGCCACATTGCACACGCTGAAGTTCGGCCCATGCACCACCCAGCCTCGCGCCGGCGACAGGCCGCAATCCGGACAGAAGGATTCGAGAATCCCGACCTGCATGTGCTGACTCAGGCTGGTCGCGCGGCACATGATCGATGCCATGCGCGCCATCTCGTCATTCAGTTCCCCCTTGAAGGTGTACCTGTCCCCCCGGTAGGAATACTCGCCGGCGGCAATCACCCCGGGTAAACCCGCCAATTCATTCACTACGACACTCATCCAACCCCCCTTTTTGTATGACAACGTCGGCCGCGAGATAGGACTCGCGGTGGACCGCATTGAATCGATAGCCGCCGCTGAGCAAGGTATAGCGTCATTGCGCGACCATCGCTTTCAGACTCCATCAGTGATTCCATATATTGTTGAATAGACGTAACTACTCGCCCATGGCGCCACGACGCCTTGGTCTGGTACGCAGTCGCCGCTATTGGCTGTTTCTGGAGGAAACGTCGGCGTTTTCCGGAAGAAGCAGCCAATAGCGGTGACGACTCCAGCAGTGAGCGAGTTGTTACAAAT
>JALULB010000346.1 GCA_027041035.1 Sedimenticola sp.
CTCGAATATTACGTGTTCGATGCGGTGCGGAAACTTCGCAAGACCGACGCCTCCATTCAGGATGTTGCCAGAGGGCTTGAACTGGAGCGCAAGCAAAACAACCGCACAATTCCGAATGAACTCGACATCGCCTTTCTGCGGGACAACCGCCTGCACATCATCGAATGCAAAACGGCCAAGCTCTCGCACGGTCGAGAGAACGGCGTCGGCGCCGAGGTGATCTACAAGCTCGACGCGCTGGGCGATCTGTTCGGAGGGTTGCAGGCTCGCGGCATGCTGGTGAGCTTTCTACCACTGCCATCCCATGTCACGACCAGAGCAAGAGACATGAACATCGCGGTCTGCGCCGGCGACCAGATCAAAACGCTTGGCGAGCAGATTCGCCGATTTACGAGCACAAACAAACGGCAATAAAACATATCGACCATGTCACCAAAACTGTCGAGCAGGCTGATCGTCGATGGCGAGACGTATTGCCTGGGAAGAGAACCGTCACTACCGGATGAGACCCTGCCCAGCCTGAAATGCTGGGAAAAGATAAGTGAACAAGAGGCATGGAATCTGCTGAGCAACGGGCCGTCATTCCTCTGGGGCTGTATATCCGTCTGGGAGCTGCGCGGAGAAAATTTGTACCTGACGCACCTGTCCGGCCTGTACCGCATGACGATGGAGGAACCCCAGTTCGCACGCTGGTTCTCCGGCGAATTCATCATCCCGGAGGGAAAGGAAATAGAACGCGAATACGTGAGAAGCCAATACGAGCGCGACCTGCATCTGCATTTCGAAAACGGCGTGCTCCAGGGAACGACCATGTATTACAACAAGCGCGTCCCGCGCCCCGACGCCAAGGAATGGCGCAAACAGCGCAAGAACAGAATAGCGGGAATCAACAGACCAAGAAGCCGCCTCGGAAAATGGCTCTTCCGCATGCGCAAAAGGTGGCGCGACAGCCCGTAGGATGGGTTGAGGAACGAAACCCATCATTTGTTCAGAGACGGCACGCCCAACTTACACAACATCACAATACCCGAACCATGAGCAACCGACGATTCTACCTTGCCTGTTACGACGTATCCGACGACCGCCGCCTGCGGGATGCGCTCAAGCTGGTGCGCGGCCACGCCATTGGCGGCCAGAAATCGGTCCACGAGGTCATGCTGAACAATACCGAGAAGCGTGAACTGCTGGAAGAACTCGGCTACCTGCTCGACCTCGACGAAGACAGATTCCTGCTGATCGGCCTCGACCCCCGCAGCCGCATCACCACGCTTGGAAAAGCCGTTCAGCCGCTTGCGCAGGATTTTTTCTTCATCGGATGACGGCATGGTGGTTACGAAAGGTTCGATGGGTTTTGGTCCGAATGGCAGGTTGGATTAGCGATAGGGTGACCCAACATCACGCCGAAAAAAGGAAAAACTCTGCCGCCCATCAAAAAACACATCCCGGGAGACACCCATGAGCACCCTCTATCTCGACCGCCGCGACATGGAACTGAAACTCAAAGACGGCGCGCTCGCCGTCTACCGCAATGGCAGGCAGCAAAAAACACTACCGCTCAAGATGATTACCCGCATCGTCACCCGCGCCGATACCCTGCTATCCAGCAGCCTGCTCGCCGAACTCGCCACGCGGGGCATCGGCTTTACCGCCATCAGCGGTCGCAGGGGCGAAAAAATCGCGCACCTGCTTGGCGACCCTCACGGCGATGCCTCGCGTCGTCTGGCGCAATACCGCGCCTACAACGACAACGAACACCGGCTCGACCTGGCGCGCAAAACCGTCACAGCCAAAATCAGTAACCAGCTCCGATTCGTCCATCGACTGAAATCCGCCCGCCCCGACCAGCGCGCCAGCCTCACCAAATCGGAGCGCGCCATCACGGCCATCGTCGACAGACTCGAAGAAGCCGACAGCCTGGAAAGCCTGCGCGGACATGAAGGCGCGGCCGCGGCCGCCGGCTTCGACGCGCTCCAGGCCGTGCTGCCGCCACGCCTCCAATTCAATGGTCGCAACCGCCGCCCCCCGCGCGACCCTGTCAACGCCGCACTG
>JALULB010000347.1 GCA_027041035.1 Sedimenticola sp.
ACGCGTACCTTGTCTTCCTCGTCGCCACCTTTCCTGGCGGAGCCGCCACGCCCACCGCTCAGCGCGCCACGCAACGCACTGACCGCGCTCTGGCGCTTCGACAAGCGGCTTGCGCCAGCCGACTTGGCGGTGGAACCGGATGATCCCAGCGTCACCGGGGTCGAACCGGGCTTGAGCGTCTGCATGTTGTTCGACGCACCGCCAGCGGTAGAGGATGTCTGGATATCGAAGAGCTGGGTCAGCAGGCCGGCGAGGCGCTCCGCGCGACCGTTCTGCACCGGGTAGACATACAGGTGGCGGGCCGCGCCATTGATCTCGCCGCCGCGATCCAGTCGCTCGATCCACTTGCGCGCCTCGCGCAGATAGGACTCGCGCGGCGAGATCAGCATCAAGCTGTTGACCTGCGGCAGGGAGACGATACGCATCATCCCCGCCAGCGGTGATTTCGCATCGCTGGAGAACAGCCCCTTCAACTGATTGGTGATGTCGTCGGCCTTGGCGTATTTCAGACTGATGATCGCGACCGACATGCCCTTCAGCAGATCGACATCGAAGGTGCGCACGGTTTCGATCAGGTTCGCCAGCTCCGGGCCGGAACCGGCCAGAATCAGCAGGCCGCGAGCCGAATCGACGCGCACGATGGCGTCGGGCGCCGCCAGCGGCTTCAGAATCTCCATCATCGCCGGCGCATTGATGTACTTCAGCGGCACGACCTGAAGCGCATAGCCCGGCTTCAGCTTCTCGCCGAGGCGTACCGCGGGCTTGACCGCGTTCGCCTGCCCGCGTAGCCCGACCCGGTAGAAACCTGGAGGGTTCTCGACCATCACCGCGCGATTCGCCTGCAATACCGTTTCCAGCACGCTGAGCAGCGCATCCTTGGCGACCGGTTTCGCGGTATTCAGCGTAACCACCCCCTTCAGGCCGGGGTCTATGCTATAGGTCAGGCCCAGCAGATCACCGAGTATGGTTTTCACCACCTCGTTGATATCGGTGCGCTCGAAATGCAGTTGCACGCCCTTCGCCGAGCTGCTGACCGCCGGCAGCAGCGTTTTCGTCTTGGCGGTGAATGTACCCGAACCGGGGTACATCGCGACGCGTCTTTTCTCCGCCGTCGATACCGTCCCCACCGCGCCGGAGTCCGAACGTTGCAAGGCGCTGGAACCCAAGGTATTCCCCGAGCCCAGCGACACGCCGGTCAGCGCCGGATCACGCACGATGCCACGCTCCGAGGCGAGTCGCTCGGGACGCGTTTGCAGGCACCCGGCCAGGCTGATCAGCATCGCGCCCAGCGCGACCATACGTATCGGTGTAACCATCAATGTCTATCCTGTTTCATCGGTTTGCCCGGCGTCACGGCCAGTGGCGGGTTGACGCGACCCGCCGGTCGACGCCGTGTCATCGGCTGCCTCGGCCTGCGCACCGGATTGATCGCGCGCTGACGGTTGCGCCTCGTGGTCGGCGGTTTTCCCGCTTTCAACGGCAACGTCTCCCGCTCCGCGTTACGCGCGAAGGTGGCCTGATCCCGGCTCAGTTCGACGAGCCGCCAGCCGTTCAGTTCCCCATCCTTGGTGACTCTTTTCACCTTGCCTTTCTTGTCGCGCACGATGGCAATCAGCTTCTCATCGGAGATGACCGCGCCGACCAACTGAAAATCCTTCAGCTTACCGACCGCGACGGGCGCCGCGCCGCCCTGCTTCTGGCGGCGCCTGTCCGCCCAGAACAACGGGCGCTCGACCATCGCGCGATAGGCCGCCGCCGGCTTCGGTGGCGGCGCGGTGGGCAGGGCCAGATTGAAGGCCGCGCCCTTGCCCGGTGGCGGCGGAGGCTGGTTCAGTGGCGCGCGCGCCAGCCACACCACGATCGCCGCGACGACCAGGAACGCGCCGACGAGCAGTATATCCAGGAACAACTGTCCGCGATCCTTCATCATGATTTCAACTGGTAGGCATACAGGTTGAAGGTCACGTTGAGCAGGCGCGGGGCCGGTTTCTTCTTGCGCCGCCCCTGCGGGCCGCCGCGCACCTTCAGGC
>JALULB010000348.1:0-5316 GCA_027041035.1 Sedimenticola sp.
GTATTGCCGCATACTGGCGGTCTGTGGGTGTTTCCAGCGGTAGTATTTCCAATGCCGATAGGATCAGGTCGATACGCTCGGCAAGTTTTGCCGAGTTTGACTTGGCCGCGCCATATCGGAGTTCCGCCGCGACAACGATACTGGTGCAAATACTGTCTTCACCAGTCTTGGTGATTTGCGCCGCTACTTCGCCCTGTGGATTTCGAACCAGATCGGACAGGATATTGGTGTCCAGCAAGTACCTCGGTGATGCACTCACAGTTGCACGTCATCCAGTGATGGCAGATCCTCGTCAATATCGGGGAAAGGTTCAGTCAGAGGATCCAGCGTGGCGAGCAGGGCCAGTAACTTTCCTTTACGGATCGGCTCCACGATCAGGCGGTCTCCTTCCTTGTGGATGATGGCTTCCTCGCCTTCCAGCTCGAATTCACGAGGGATGCGCAGTGCCTGGTTGCGCCCGTTACGAAAGAGGCGGACATGGCGTTCAGAAGTTGACATCGGGGTATCCTCTGGCTGGCGGCATATGTTGAAGCATATGCCTGGAGGGCCGTCAAGTCAATTGACAGGCAACTGAAAAACGGGTGTCGGAAATATCCGGAGCTATTTCAAAAGATAGTAAAATCTCATGGGACTTGGCAATTACCATGAAACCTGGATGTTTCCGATAACGGTGTCGACGCTTTGTATTCATCATGGATTGGTGAGGAAAATAACCATGCCGATGTTTTTCTTTCGATCATTCAACGTAACTACTCACCCCTGCCGCCGATGTTTCCTCCAGAAACAGCCGATAGCGGCGGCGATTCCTGTCAGGGGTGAGTCGTTACGATGGCCTTACTCGACGCCGGCGTAGAGTGACGCGGCTGGTAGTGTCAGGTCGATGGACGCGAACGGCACGTCGTCGCCTTCGGTGTAGCGGGTCAACGTGGTCTCGCCGTTCGAGACGCTGTAGCGGTCGATCTCGATGCGTTCCTGGGCGATGGTGAAATACTCGCGCAACGACGGCAGGCTGGTGTACGCCGCGAGTTTTTCGAGCTTGTCGCGGGTCTCGGTCGATGGAGACAATACCTCGACGATCAGCAGCGGCTGGTTCTCGTAGTAGTCGCTGGGTGGTTGCCGGTCGCAAGCCACCATGATGTCGGGGTAATAGAACAGGTCGTTGCCGCGCGTCTGGATGCGTACTTTCATATCGGCCATGTAGACGCGACAGGGGGCGTTGCGCAGCTGTCGATGCATCTCGGTGGCCAGCGCGAGGGTGATCAGGTTGTGCGCGCGGCTCGCGCCGACCATCGCGACGACGTAGCCGTTGTCGTATTCGTGCTTGTTTTCGGCCTGGCGTTCGGCTTCGAGGTAGGCTTCCGGGCCGATGGTCGCGCGGGTGGGGGCAAGTGCCATTTCGCGGTCTCCCGATGTTTCTTCAGACGGTTTCCGCCGAGTCCGGCGGGGTGTCTTCCCAACCCTCGGTGTGCTGTCGCCACAGGCTGCGTAGCAGCGCCTGTTGGCCGTCGCCGGCGTTCAGCGCCGGGATGTATTCGTAGATCTTGCCGCCGGCTCCGAGGAAGTAGTCGCGGTTCTCGACGGCGATCTCCTCCAGGGTTTCGAGGCAGTCGACCGAGAAGCCGGGGCAGATCACCTGCACCCGTTCGACGCCTTCCTTGCCCCATTGTTTCAGCGTTTCGCTGGTGTAGGGCTTGAGCCATTCGCGCGGTCCCATGCGTGACTGGAAGCTCAGCGCCCAGGCGCCGTCCCGCAGGCCGAGCTTGTCGGCCAGCAGGCGGGCGGTCCGGCGGCATTGCCCGGGGTAGGGGTCGCCGGCCGTGGCGTAGTCTTTCGGGATGCCGTGGAAGGACATCAGCAGGCGCTCCGGCGTGCCGTGTTCGGCCTGCCAGGCGCGCACGCTGTCGGCCAGCGCGTCGATGTAGAGCGGATGCGCGTGATATTGGTTGACCAGGCGCAGTTCCGGTATCCAGCGCCATTTCGACAGTACTCTGGCGATGGCGTCGAAGGTCGAGGCGGTGGTGGTCGCGGAGTATTGCGGATACATCGGCAGCACCAGGATGCGTTGCGCGTTCAGGCCGCGCAGCTTGTCCAGCGCGGTTTCGATCGACGGGTTGCCGTAGCGCATGCCGAGCGCGACCGGGATGTCGCCGGGGAGCTCGGCGAGCAGTCGTTCGGACAGGTACAGCAGCGGCGAACCCTTTTCGTTCCACACGGCTTGGTAGGCCTTGGCGGATTTCCTCGGTCGGGTGCGCAGGATGACGCCATGCAATACGAGTTTCCACGCCAGCGGCGGGATCTCGACGATACGCGGGTCGGAGAGGAATTCGGCCAGGTAGCGGCGGACATCCGGTACCGAGGGCGAATCCGGCGTGCCGAGGTTCAGCAGCAGCAGGCCGGTGGTGGCGGGTTGGTCGAAGCGGAAAGCGGTGCTGGTGGTCAAGTGATCTGCCTGTGGTTTTCGGCCGGGGTCGGTGCGACCGGGCGCGGTTCGGGATAGAATGCCGCAATTCCCTGTTGTATGGAACCCGTTGCGCTTTATGTCCCAGGCCCGATTGAATACCGAGATTGAGCATCCGCTGAGCATGGCGATGACGCGACGCCTGCGCGAGGTGGCGATTCTGCTGATCGGCGCGCTGGCGTTGTTCGTGCTGATTTCGCTGGCGACCTTCGATCGCAACGATCCGGGCTGGTCGCTGGCGAGCGGCGCGCAACTGACGCGCAATGCCGGCGGGCCGGTCGGCGCCTGGCTGGCGGACGTGTTGTTTTTTCTGTTCGGCCTGCTGGCTTTCCTGTTTCCGGTGATGATCGCGTGGAGCGGCTGGCTGATCTTCAAGCAGCGCAACGACGACGACAGCGTGAACATCCATCTGGTGGCGCTGCGCTGGGCGGGTTTTGTGCTGACCATCGCCGCCGGTTGCGCGCTGGCGGCGGCGTCCAGCGGCGATTTCGGCCTGGGCCTGCCCGAGGGCGCCGGCGGTATCACCGGCAAGTTCATCCATGGCGAGCTGCTCGGCGCGGTGAGTTGGGCGGGTTCCGCGCTGTTTCTGATCGCGGTGTTCCTGGGTGGCGTGACGTTGTTTACCGGTATCTCGTGGCTGACCGTGATGGAGGCCATCGGCGGCAGCATCCTGACCAGTTACCGCGTCATCGCGCGGCGTTTCGCGCAACGCGAGGAGCGTGCCGAGGCGAAGGATCTGAAGAAGCAGCGCGCGGTCGCGGTGAAGGAAGAGAAGGTGCGCAAGAAGTTGCGCAAGCCGGTCAAGATCGAGCCGACGCTGAAGAGCGTCGAGCCGAGCGAACGCGTGGATCGCGAACGCCAGGTGCCGCTGTTCGATGTCGAGGTCACCGGCGATGTGCCGCCGCTGGCATTGCTTGATCAGGCCAAGCCCAGCGGCAAGGGCTACACGGACGAAGAGCTGGAGGCGCTGTCGCGCCTGGTCGAGTTGAAATTGCAGGATTTCCGTATCCAGGCCGAGGTGACCGCGGTGCATCCGGGGCCGGTGGTGACCCTGTTCGAGCTGCAACTGTCGCCGGGCACCAAGGCGTCCAAGGTGACGAACATCGCCCGCGATCTGGCGCGCGCGTTGTCTACCATCAGCGTGCGCGTGGTCGAGGTGATTCCGGGTAAGTCCGTGATCGGCCTGGAGATTCCGAACGAACACCGGGAGATGGTCTATCTCAGCGAGACGCTGCAATCGCGCGAGTACGACGAGGCGCGCTCGCCGCTGACCATCGGCCTCGGTAAGGATATCGCCGGTAACCCGGTGGTCGCCGACCTGGGCAAGATGCCGCACGGCCTGATCGCCGGCACCACCGGTTCCGGCAAGTCGGTGGCAATCAACGCGGTGATTCTGAGCCTGCTGTTCAAGGCCACGCCGGATCAGGTGCGGCTGATCATGATCGATCCGAAGATGCTGGAACTGTCGGTCTACGAGGGCATCCCGCACCTGCTGACGCCGGTGGTCACCGACATGAAGGAGGCGGCCAACGCGCTGCGCTGGTGCGTCGGCGAGATGGAGCGCCGCTATAAGCTGATGGCCGCGCTCGGGGTGCGCAACATCGCCGGTTACAACCGCAAGGTGCTGGAGGCGGAGAAGGCCGGCGAGCCGTTGAAAGACCCGCTGTTCGTGCAGGACCCGACCGCCACCGAGCTGCTCGAACACCCGACGCTGACCACATTGCCGTACATCGTCGTGATCATCGACGAGTTGGCCGACATGATGATGGTGGTCGGCAAGAAGGTCGAGGAACTGATCGCGCGGCTGGCGCAGAAGGCGCGCGCCGCCGGCATCCACCTGCTGCTCGCGACGCAGCGGCCATCGGTCGACGTGATCACCGGCCTGATCAAGGCGAATATCCCGACGCGGCTGGCGTTCCAGGTGTCGTCGCGTATCGACTCGCGGACGATTCTCGACCAGATGGGCGCGGAACAACTGCTCGGTCACGGTGACAGCCTGTATCTGCCGCCCGGCGGCAGCATCCCGCAGCGCGTGCATGGCGCCTTCGTCGACGACCACGAGGTCCACGCGGTGGTCGAATACCTGAAGCAGACCGGCAAGCCGGAGTACATCGAGGACATCGTGCAGGAACCCACCGAGGCGATACCGGGGCTGAACGACGGTGTCGGCGCGAGTGATGTCGAGAACAGCGATCCGCTGTTCGACGAGGCGGTGCGCATCGTCACCGAGAGCCGCCGCGCCTCCATCTCCAGCGTGCAGCGACGCCTGAAGGTCGGCTACAACCGCGCCGCGCGGCTGATCGAGGAGATGGAGCGGGTCGGCATCGTCAGCCCGCCGGAACACAATGGTAACCGCGAGGTGCTGGCGCCGCCTCCGCCGGAGCCTTGAGATGAACAAGCAGGCTTCCCGCATCGAGTTGAAGGTCGGCGGACGCAGTGTCTGGCAAACCTCGCTGGCCGATTCCGCCGCGATCAATCCGCCGTTGGCAAGGCGCTTCGACGTGTTGCGCGACGATCCGGCGGTGCGCAAATCGCATCTGTTTCACGGGCGTTACGAGAATCTGTATATCGACCTCGACAGGATTCCACAGCTGTTGCCCGTGCAGGCGGCCGTGTCGCGTCACGCGCGCGAAATCACGTCTCGGGAGAAACTGAAGCTCGGCTTCTGGTTCAACGACATGGGCAGCGGTCATGTCACTACCTTGCACACGCATGACGATGATGATGAACTGTTGTCGGCGGTGTACTACATCCGCGTGCCGGCGGATTCGGGTCGCCTGATCCTGCATGCCGGCGGCGAAACCCTGGCGATCACGCCGCGGGAGGGCATGCTGCTGCTGTTCCCCCCCGATCTGGCG
>JALULB010000348.1:5326-5719 GCA_027041035.1 Sedimenticola sp.
GTCGAGGAGAACGGCAGTGGCGAGAGGCGACTGTCGGTTGCCTTCAACGCCGGGCCGGTCGATGACGAGGAGCGAGATGAGTGACATGAACTACCCGACGATAGAAAACTTCATCGGCAACACGCCGCTGGTGCGCCTGCAACGCCTCGCGCCGGACAACGGCAACCGCGTGCTGGTCAAGCTGGAGGGCAACAACCCGGCCGGTTCGGTGAAGGACAGGCCGGCCTTGTCGATGATTCGCCATGCCGAGCGGCGTGGCGACATCCATCCCGGCGACACCCTGATCGAGGCGACCAGCGGCAACACCGGCATCGCCCTGGCGATGGCCGCCGCGATCCGAGGTTATCACATGGTATTGATCATGCCGGAGAGTATGAGCGTCGAGCGCATTGC
>JALULB010000348.1:5729-6900 GCA_027041035.1 Sedimenticola sp.
CGGTGATGAAGGCCTTTGGCGCCGAGATCATCCTGGTGTCGAAAGAGGCGAGCATGGAGGGCGCGCGCGATCTCGCCGACCAGATGGCGAAGGAGGGCAAGGGGCGGGTGCTGGACCAGTTCAGCAACCCCGACAACCCGCTGGCGCACTACGAGAGCACCGGGCCGGAGATCTGGCGCGATACCGGGGGCGGTGTCACGCATTTCGTCAGTGCGATGGGCACCACCGGCACCATCATGGGCGTGTCGCGCTATCTGAAGGAGCAGAACGAGGCGGTTCAGGTGATCGGCGTGCAACCGGCGGAGGGCGCGAAGATCCCCGGCATCCGTCGCTGGCCGGCGGAGTACCTGCCGAGCATCTTCGACGCCAGCCGGGTCGACCGGGAGATGGATGTCACCCAGCGGGAGGCCGAGGATACGACCCGCGAGCTGGCCGCTCGCGAGGGCATCTTCTGCGGCATCTCGTCCGGCGGCGCGGTGGCCGCCGCGTTGCGTCTGGCCGGGGAGGTCGAGAACGCCACCCTCGTCGCGATCATCTGCGATCGCGGCGACCGTTATCTCTCCACCGGTGTCTTTCCCGCGAAATAAGCCGCCGCGTTTCGCCGGCGCGCGCCGCTGGCTGGTCGCCTGCTGTCTGCTGATTCCGTGGCCGGGGTTCGCCGCGCAACAGTTGACCTTCTCGCTCGAACGACTGACGGGCGAGGGCTTCGCGTTGCGCGATGTCGCTTTCGCCGTGGACCTGTTCAGCGGCGCGCTGCAAGGCCGGGTCGCGCGGCTGGATGCGCCGGCTTCGGATCTTCACTGGAAGGACATCAGTCTGGATTGTCCGCAAGGCGAATTGACGCCGACGCGCATCGGCTGTCGCGCCGGCAGCCTGCGATTCACCAGCGCACGACTGGGCCGGGTGAGTGGCGAGGCCAGCTTCGACTACGGCTCGCCGTTCGTCGCCGCCACCCACCGTTACGGGTTCCGGGACTGGGCCACGGGAGAGGCCCACCTCGAGGCGGAGCCGGACCGCCGGGAATATGCGCACGCCCCGCCTCCATGTCGAGCGGCTTGCCGCCGGGCTTGTTGCCCCGCACGGTGACGCTTACCCGGTGGGCGCCTTGCGCATGCCAGGCGCCCAGATCCAATTGCCATTGGTCATGGCCGGCGCGCGGCACTGTCAGGGT
>JALULB010000349.1 GCA_027041035.1 Sedimenticola sp.
TGTGATCGTTACAGGGATGTAACTTATTAGGGCAATGCAGGAGCAATTGCCGGGTTACATGTGTAAATGACCATTTTTGAACGCAGAGCTGGCGCGTTTCAGCGGTTAGCTGAGTAGTTACGCCAGGACGCATAAAAAAGCGGCCCGTGGGCCGCTTGATCGGGTCGCTTGCGCGGGCTGCTAGCGCAGGCCTTGCACGTATTGCGCGACGGCGGCAATCTCGGCATCGGTCATATGAAACGCGATGTTGCGCATCATCTGGCCGGCGTCATTGGCGCGCGTGCCACTGCGGAATGCCTTCAGTTGCTTCTCTATATAGGCGGCGTGCTGCCCGGCGAGACGCGGGAAGTTGGCCAGCGGGTTGCCCATGCCGGTCGGACCGTGGCAGGCCGCGCAGGCGGTGACGCCGGTGCTGGTATTTCCGCCACGGTAGAGTTTCTGTCCGCTGCTGGCCTTGTCCTTGGTGGTCGTGCCGGGGCTGGTCGTCTGGCTGGAGAAGTAGGCCGCCAGGTTTTCGATATCGCTATCGGTCAGCGGCGCGGCCTGCGCGTTCATCAGGGGATCCGTGCGCTGATTGGCCTTGAAATCATGCAGTTGCTTTTCGATGTATTTCGGATGCTGGCCCGCCAGTTTCGGCCACACCGGGTTGACGCTGTTGCCGTCCGGGTTGTGACAGCCAGCACAGGGCGCGGAGCGTGCCGTGCCGGCGGCGGCATCACCACCCGCCTGGGCGCCGCTGGTCAGCGCCAGCAACATGGCTGAAGTCAAAAGCCACTTGTTCATAATCATGATCCTGTTGAAATATCGGGACGATTCAGGTTAATCCCGAGCGGCGCGGGAAGCGTCCAGCGCCGCTCGGGAGGTAACGGTGGGGTAGGGGTTATTTCAGGCTGCTGAAGTAAGCCGCCAGGTTATCGACATCGGCATCGGACAGCGGAGCGGCCATCGGCGACATCAGCGGATCCTTGCGCGTGCCGGCCTTGAAGGCCTTCAACTGCTTGACGATGTATTGTTCTTTCTGACCGGCCAGATTCGGGTATATCGGTACCGCGCTGATACCGTTGGCGCCGTGGCAGCTGGCGCACAGTTGTGATTTGGCCTTGCCTGCCGCCGCGTCGCCGGCGATGGCGGAACCCATCGCGCCCGTGAGTAGAACCAGCGCCGCACCCATAACAATCTTGTTCATGACATCTCTCCTCGTATTCGTTTGCATGTATTTGCCGTTGCCGACCTGGATTCAGATAGGCACGAAAAACAGCCCTATGTAACAGTAAACGCTAATAAAAGTCAATCCCAAACCGAGGGTTATCCCTTAATCCAGGTTAATCGGGGGCATCGGTCGCGCAGCGGAATCCTATCGAGCCATAGACGACGTTGCCGCTGACCGGTGGTTTCACGTTGCGGAAGGAGACGCGCAGGTTTGGCCTGTTCTCGTCCCAGGAACCCCCGCGCACGACGCGCTGGCGGCCCTGCTCGGGTGCGTCCAGTCGGTCTTTGGCATAGAGCGCCTCCAGCGCGTTTTTTGCGTACCAGTTTCCAGTCCATTCACCGGCGTTGCCGGCCATGTCATACAGACCGTAGGCATTCGCCGGGCGGCTGGCGACCGGCCAGGTGCGATCCTGGTAGCAGCCGTCGGGTTCACGCTGGGTAGGGGCCGGGCTGACTTCATCGAGAATGGCCTGCTGGCAACTGGCCTGCCGGCCCCAGGGGTAGCGGGTCGGTTTGCCGCCACGCGCGGCCTTCTCCCATTCGGCTTCCCACGGCAGACGTCCACCATGCAGCCGGCAATAACGTTGTGCGTCGTCCCAGTCGATGCAGTTCACCGGATGCCGGTCACGCCCGGGGGCGTCGTAGTTGCAGTATTTGTTCCGCTGGAAGGTTTTTGGCGCGCGGCATTTGCCGGTTTTCACGCAGTCCCGGTATTCGGCGACCGTAACCTCGTTGCGATCGATGGCAAACGCCGGCACGTCGACACGGATGCCACCGGGCCGGCCCTCGTCGTTCTCGCACCAGTCATCGTTCGGCGAGCAGCCCATCTGGAACGGGCCGGCGGGGATAGCGACGCGATCGGCGGCGTGGCAGGCGAAGCCAAGGCCTAGCAGGGCGAACAAGGCAAATCGGATCATGAGGGTGTGTTCTCTGGAAGTTGGGCGGTTTGGAGTATCAGCCCGGCAACCGCTTCGGCACTGCCCAGCCACGGGGCGATGCGGATATCGAGATGCGGATAGGCCTGTTGTTTGACCGCGACCTCGGCGGGAATATCACTGACGACATGGCGACCCGCGGAGAGAAAATAGGGGAAAACCGTGACCTGGGTCGCGCCCTCGTCGATGCAGCGCTGGATGCCATCGGGAATCGACGGCTCGGCGAGTTCGAGGAAAGCGGCCTGGACGGTGGCGAATTCCGCTGCCTCCGGCATGCCGGCGATACGCGCCGCGAGGCGCCGCACCTCGTCGTTGGATGCCTCGCGGCGGCTGCCGTGCGCGACGATCAGCAGGTGCCTCACAGGCTCTCCCCGAGGCTCTTGCTGACGATCTCGTAGACATCACGCGAGATCTCCGGGGTGTCGAGCAGGCGTTGCAGTTGCGCCTTCATCAAGGTCTGGCGGTGATCGTCGTATTGGTGCCAGCGGGACATCACGCGGATCTGGCGCGCGGCGATCTGTGGGTTCAGGCGATTGAGTTCGAGCACGCGATCGACGAGAAACCGATAGCCGCCGCCATCGGCGGCATGAAATCTCACCGGGTTGCCGCTGGCGAAGGCGCCGATCAGACTGCGTACCTTGTTGGGGTTGTTCATCGCGAAGGCATCGTCGTGCATCAGCGCGATGACGCGCTTCAGCGTGTCGGCGTGGCTGGACAGCGCCTGCACGGTGAACCATTTGTCCAGTACCAGCGGGTCGCCGGCCCAGCGCCGGCGGAACCCGGCGAGGATATCCTCGCGTTCGGGCAGGTCGGCGTCCACGATCAGCGCCAATGCCGCCATGACATCGGTCATGTTGTGACCGGCGTGATACTGCGCGAGCAACAGTTCGCGGGATTCGCGCGTGTCCAGCGCGGCGAGATAGTACAGGCAGGTATTCTTCAGGCTGCGTCGCGCGATCGACGCCGGGTCGATCGAATACTCGCCGCTTTCGGCATGCGCGTCGTAGATGCCGCGCAGCTCGTCATGCAGTCGCTCCGCCAGCTCCCGGCGGGTGGCTTCGCGCGCGCGGTGGATGTTGTCCACGTCGATCGGCTGGATGTATTCGGCAAGCAGTGATTCACCGGGCAGCGTCAAGACCTCGGCGAGCAGTGCTGGATCGGCTTCGGAATCGAGCAGGGCGCGGCGGAAGGCATCGCCGAAGCCCGTCTCCAGTGGCTTGTCCTTGCCGTGTCTCAGCGCCTCGACGCGGCTCAGCAGCATGCGCCGGGAGAGCGTCTGCGCGGCATCCCAGCGGCAGAAGTCATCGTTGTCGTGCGCCATCAGGAACATCAGCTCGGCGTCGCTGTAGGGGTAGTCGAGCTTCACCGGCGCCGAGAAGTCGCGCAGCAGCGACGGGATCGGGTGCTCGGTCACATCCACGAAGACGAAGGTCTGTTTCTCCTCGCTCAGCTCCAGCAGCGCGGTGCTCTCGGTCTGTTCTTCGCCCTTCAGGCGCAGCGGCATATCCATGCCATGCGCGTCGAGCAGGCCGATCGCGAGCGGGATGTGGAAGGGTTGTTTTTCTGCCTGGCCCGGTGTCGGCGGGCACTGTTGGTGGACGGTCAGGCGGTATTCGCGCGCGTTGCTGTCGTATTCGCCATGGATCGTCAGTTCCGGCGTGCCGGCCTGCGAGTACCAGCGCTTGAACTGGCGCAGATCCCGGCCGGAGGCGTCGGCCATGCATTGCACGAAGTCGTCGGTGGTGACGGCGTGGCCGTCGAAGCGCTCGAAATACAGGTCGGTGGCACGACGGAAGGCTTCCGCGCCAAGCAACCGGGCCTGCATGCGCACCACCTCGGCGCCTTTCTCGTAGACCGTGACGGTATAGAAGTTGTTGATCTCGATATAGCTGTCCGGGCGTACCGGGTGCGCCATCGGGCTGGCATCCTCGGCGAACTGATGGGCGCGCAGCAGGCGCACGTCTTCGATGCGCTTCACCCCGCGCGAACCCATGTCGGCGGAGAACGACTGATCACGGTAGACGGTCAGGCCTTCCTTCAGGCTGAGTTGGAACCAGTCGCGGCAGGTGATGCGGTTGCCGGTCCAGTTGTGGAAGTATTCGTGCGCGATGACGCCCTCGATACCCTGATAGTCCCGGTCGGTCGCGGTTTCCTGTTTCGCCAATACGTACTTGGCGTTGAACACGTTCAAGCCCTTGTTCTCCATCGCGCCCATGTTGAAGTCGTTGACCGCGACGATCATGAACAGCTCCAGGTCGTATTCGCGACCGTAGTGTTCCTCGTCCCAGCGCATCGCCTTTTTCAGCGAACGCATCGCGTGTTCGCATTTGTCCAGATTCTCGGCCTCGACGAAGATACGCAAGGTGACCTCGCGACCGGATTGCGTCGTGAAGTGATCCTCGACCATCGATAGATCGCCGGCCACCAGCGCGAACAGGTAGGCCGGCTTGGGAAACGGGTCTTCCCACACGATACGCTGCCGGCCATCGCCGAGATCTTCGCTGCTGAGTGGATTGCCGTTCGATAACAGTACCGGGTAGCGGTCGCGATCCGCGCTGATCGTGGTGCGAAAGCGCGCCATCACGTCCGGTCGGTCGAGATAATAGGTGATGCGCCGGAAGCCCTGCGCCTCGCACTGGGTGCAGAACTTGCCGCCGGAGCGGTACAGACCCTCCAGCGCGGTGTTCAACTGCGGCTGAATCTCGACCTCGGTTTCCAGCACGAAGCGGTCCGGCGGCTCGGCGATCGTCAGCGACTCGGCGTCCAGCGCATAGGCGTTGTCCGCCAATGGTCGGCCGTCCAGCATGACGCGCAACAGCTTCAGCGCTTCGCCATCCAGGCGCAGCGCGGCTTTCGGGTCGGGATGCGCCGGATTGCGGCGCAGGCTCAGACGGCTGGTGACCCGCGTGTCCTGTTCGCGCAGATCGAAATCCAGCTCGGTGTGTTCGATCAGGAAGGGTGGCGGTTGGTAGTCCTTGAGATAGACGGTCTTGGGTGTGGCGTTACGCAGCATGGTTTTCCATCCCGATTCAATGAGATGGCCATGTTATACCCGCCAGCGTAAATGAAAAAGCCCCGTGGACGGCTAGAGTCCACGGGGCTTTTACAGTGAAGGCGGGCGGTCAGTTGAACTGCGCGCTGTTCAACCACAGATGCGTCAGGATGCTGGCCGCATAGCCCAGCGCGATCACCGGCGCCCATTTCAGATGACCGAAGAAGGTGTACACGCCGCGCGCCTGGCCCATCAGCGCGACGCCGGCCGCCGAGCCGATCGACAGCAGGCTGCCGCCGACGCCGGCGGTCAGCGTCACCAGCAGCCACTGGCCCATGCTCATATCCGGGTTCATCGTCAACACCGCGAACATCACCGGGATGTTGTCGACGATCGCCGACAGCAGGCCGACGATGACGTTCGCCCAGGTCGGGCCGAGACCGACATACATGGATTGCGAAATCATCGCCAGATAGCCGATGAAGCCCAGGCCGCCGACACACAACACCACGCCATAGAAGAAGAACAGCGTATCCCATTCCGCGCGGGCGACCTTGGAGAACACGTCGAAGGCCACCACGTCGCCCATCTGGCCGGCGTGCTCGACATCCAGCGGATCCAGATCCCGGTGGGCGGTCTTCTTCAGGAAGTAGCCGAACAATTGCAGGAAGGACAGGCCGGTGAGCATGCCGACGACCGGCGGCAGGTGCAGGAACTGGTGAAAGCAGACCGCCGTGATGATGGTGATCAGAAAAAGAAACACGATACGCAACGCGCCGCGCTTCATCGGTACTTCCTCGCCGCCGGCCTCGGGTTGTTCGTTGGGCACGGCAAAGCTCATGATCAGCGCCGGCAGGCCCCAGTTGACGATCGCCGGGATGAACAGGTGGAAGAACGACCAGAAATCGACGATGCCCTCCGGCGTATGGATCACCTTCTGCCAGACCATCAGCGTGGTGATGTCGCCGAACGGGCTGAAGGCGCCGCCGGCGTTCGCCGCGACGACGATATTGATGCACGCCAGCAGAACGAACTTCGGCTTGCCGCCGCCGACCGCCATCACCACCGCGCACATCAGCAATGCCGTGGTCAGGTTGTCCGCGACCGGCGAGATGAAGAATGCCAGCAGACCGGTGATCCAGAACAGCTTACGCAGCCCGAAGCCCTTGCGTATCAGCCACGAGCGCAGCGCCTCGAAGACATTGCGCTCGTCCATTGCATTGATATAGGTCATCGCGACGAGCAGGAACAGCATCAGCTCGGCGTATTCCAGCAGATTGTGACGCACCGCGTGCTCGGCCTCGGTCGGCACGCCATGCTGCACGTAGTACCAGCCGATCATGCCCCAGATGATGCCGGCCGCGAGGATCACCGGCTTGGACTTGCGCAGGTGGGTGAATTCCTCGCCGATCACCAGCGCGTAGGCCAGGCCGAAGACGGCCAAGGCGGTATAGCCGACCCAGTGGTGGGTCAGATCGAAATGGTTCGCGCCGCCCTCGCTGGCGAATGCCAGCAGCGGGGCAAACAGCAGCGCGACGAAAGTAAGCAGTTTGTTCACGATTAGGAGACTCCAATGCCAGATGGCGATTCTTGCGAGCGTATCGGCGGGAAGCCGGATACTTTAAATCAGGATGTCGAAAAAGCCCAACCCTGGGCTTTCTGGACTCTGAAGCGGAAAATGCGATTTCCCGTTTCCCCCATTCTCAGTGACTTGCGGTCAGGGGAAATGGCCGCGCTTCCGTGCGCGGCTGAC
>JALULB010000350.1 GCA_027041035.1 Sedimenticola sp.
GACCGGCGGGATCTTGCCACCGAGATCCGGCGCGTTGGCGTGAATCCAACTGACCGCCGCGTCGAAGTCGTTCTTGATCGGCTTGCCTTCGTAGGTCTTGTTCTCGGCGATCAATGGCACGCCGTGTTTGTTGGACTCGTGACAGGCCGGACACTTCAGCGGGCCGTGGCTACCATCCGGGTTGTACTGCACCGGCTGTTGGTAGGTCGTCGTATCGATACGCGGCGTCACGGGATACAGGCCGTGAATCGATTCATGACAGGACTGGCAGGCGAGGCCGGCGTGGCCCTTGGAATAGCGCACCTGGCTGTACTTGCCCGGTTGGTTGATCGGGAAAGCAACGCCGCCCTGACCTTCGACATAGGGCGCCGCATGACAGTCAGCGCAATGCGGCACGCCCGGCGACAGCCAGTAGTCACGCCCATGGGTGGCCGCGCCGTAGGGCACGGCGACCGCGCCATCGGCGCCGAGTGGCAGTTTCAGCGAGGCGATATCCACCGCCGGATTGGCCGACAGGATGGTCACGTTCGGATCACCGTCCTCATCCTTCTTGATCAACGGCTTGCCGTCCTTGGTCGCAATGACGGCGATATCCGGCACAACGCGATCACGATTCCACACGCGCAGGATGTTCTTCATATCCGCCTGCTTCGGGATAAAGGTACTGGGCTTGGTCTTCGGATCCATCCATTCGTTGGTGAGTTCCTCGACGCTGACTCCGACGACCGCGGCAATCTCCTTCAACGACTTGTTACGCAGGGTCTTGCCCTTCTGCCAGAATGCCTGCTCGATATTGTCGTACTGATAGAGGATACGGCTCAGCTGGTTGTGGCAGTTGGTGCACCACAGCCCCTTGCCCTTCTCGCCGGTGCCGATCTTGGAGATATTCGTCTTCAGCCATTTGCCGATCGCATTCAGGTACTCCGGTGTCTCGGCGCCGTCGGTATCCTTGCCCGGGTTGGAATGCACGTCGCGACCGACGTAGCATCCGCCCTTGGAATCGCGGTTGTCTGCATCGGCATAGGCGTTACGCCCTTCTGGCGTGATCGGATACCCCGCCATGTCGTGATCCTGACGATGCGCCGGATGACAGCCCTGACACATGCCGGTACGCCCCTGGGAGTCGCTCAACGCGCGCACCTGAAGGTGGCCGCGATGGATGGCCTGACTCAGCGGCTCCAACACCTTATCATTCTTCTTGTCTATTCCGGTGACCGACTCGACCGTGCCGCGCGACTTGAGCACGCCGATCACGTTGTCGGCATGGCATTTCTGGCACAGGATGGGGTCGCGGCCGATGCGGTTGTCCTTGGAACGACTCTTTGGATCATACTTGTCCAGGAAGTCGGTACCGAACTTGCCGTCGTGTATCTGTAGCACGGATACCGAGGTCGCCTTCAGATTCGCGATGTAGTCGGTCGCGCCGAGCGACTTCCAGAATGCCTTTTCCTGCTTGTACAAGTGGTATTTCTTGCCATTCGCGTTCGAGTTGGAATGGCAGTTGGCGCAGTTCGGCACGTCGATCGGATTGGTGCCGATGAAAGAGATCGGCTTGCCGTTGTGGCTGTCGATGATCGGCTTTCCGGTATCGGCATCCACCAGTGAAACCTGCGCCTGTTGGTACGGCGATATCTGAGATTCGACGATGGTCAGCGGATCACGGTCGGCGATGTTGTCGTCGAACGGGGTCAACGGCAGGCCCAAAGCCTCCCAGATGCCTGGATTGGTCAGCATGATGGGCACGTTGTCCAGCACCGGGGATTTGGAGAACACGATGGTGCCGGTATGCCCGGAATACTTCAGCGTGCCGCCACTCAGCGGCTGGCCGGTGGGGCCATGATCGACCGGAATCGGCAGTTCGATGCCGACACGCTTCTTCTCGCTGTCCTTGCTGGTGCCGGTCGGGTTGCTGCCTTCCAGATCCTTGTAGATATACAACTGTGTGAAGTAGGCGTTGCCGACATTCTCATTCGGACCGTATTCGCCATCGCCGTTCACGTCATAAGGAATACGCCAATAGTTCAGCTTCGCGCCTTCGGAAAAACTGTTACCGACATGCGTATAGTCCAGCTTCATGCGTTTGTCGCCATCCACCAGTATATTCGGGTTCCCCTCTTCCGAACCCAGCATGCGCGGCAGCTTGTCCGGACCGTCGCTGGTTTTGATAACCTGACTCTGAATGGAGTTATACGGCGGGAGGATGCAGCAGTAGGTGAAATCGAAGCCGGTGCAATGCATGCCCAGCTCGTAGTTGATCGTGATGTTGTAATCGTTGATCGGCTTCACCGCCGCCTTCTTCTGCTCTTTCGCCTGCGCCATGCCGCCAACAGCAAACATCAGGCTGACGACAGCCGCGACAAACAGGCCCCGAAATCGGCCATGTAACAGCAGCTTGGAGTGTCTGGTAGTCATTATTTTCCTCCGGAGGATGGATGGATAGTCTGCCCGGATCTATGGGTTAGGGGCGTGATTCGAACAGCTTGGCTTTATGTCATGGATTCGCAACGCGCGGTTCGCCGATGAGCCGGTTATACCTCGGCATATCGAGAGTCCACAAACGGTCGGGTTCGGTTACCGAAAATGCCGATATTCTTATCTAGGCGCCTGTCGGATTATGGATGAATCTACTGCGAAGATGGGAGAGCGGTCCAAATATCCCCGTTTTTTCGTTACATAGGTCCACTATGCGCCTCAAAACCGGAAACATTTGGCCTCGCTCTCCCACCTCCTCGCTACGATCCCCCATAATCCGACAGGCTCCTTGGAGTCGTGCATATCCGGTAAGTATTTTATTCAAGTATGACCGCACGCATTGTTTCAAGTCTTTAACATATATCAATAGCGTGCAATGAGCCAGCGCCATATGTAGATAAGAAGTAACTTATATAGAATACCCTGACATAATCGTTGGATCTCTCGCCGAGTGAATCGATTTTTTCAAGCGCAGGGCATTGATGATAACAACCAGCGAACTCAGCGACATACCGATCGCCGCCAGCCAGGGTGGAACCCATCCGGCCGCCGCCGCGGGTATCGCCAGCAGGTTGTAGATCAACGCCCATAACAGGTTTTGCATGATTATCCGACGCGTCTGAAACATCAGGCAAAATGCATCGACCAGCCCGCCAAAGCCCGGATTCAGGATAATGAAGTCGCTACTGGACTGAGCCAGATGAGTGGCATCGGAGAACGCAAACGAGACATCGGCCAAAGCCAGTGTCGGCGCATCGTTGATACCGTCGCCAAACATCGCCAGGCGATGCCCGTGACGTTGTTCGCTCTCGATCCAATGCAGCTTGTCCTCGGGTGACAGACCGCCCAGCGCCAGGTCCGCGTCGATTCGCGATGCGACCCGGTCGACGCTGCGCTGATGATCACCACTGAGTATGACGAAACGTCGGATGCCACGCTGGCGCCAGCCGCGCAAGGCATCGGCGACACCTTCGCGCAACGGATCGTCGAGAAAGAACACCGCGACGACCTCGCCATCACGGGCAAGAAACAACTCACTGCTTCCGGCTTCCTCGGAAACACCGGCATCATCCAGCAACGCATCCCGATCCGCGCCGCAGAAAGCCGCGCTGCCGAGACGCCACGCGCCAGCCCGGGTCTCCGCCTCGATCCCCTGCCCCGGGTGATTTCGGATGTTGCTCAAGCCGACCGCGTCGACATCCCGCGCGCGGCGCCGAATCGCGCGCGCGAACGGATGCTCGGAGCCCTGCTCCATCGCCGCCGCGATGGACAGGCAAGCGCTTTGATCACAATCGCCCAGCGTCCGGATCCGGATCAACTCCGGCTCGCCCCGGGTCAACGTGCCGGTCTTGTCGAACACCAGGGTATCGACCGGCTTCAGCGCCTCGATCGCGGCCATGCGCAACGGCACGATACCCAGGCGCGACAGGCCGGCCGCGCTCAATGTCGTCGCGACCGGCGCAGCCAGCGCCAGGGCGCACGGGCAGGTCACGATCAGTACCGCGACCACGTTGCCGATCACCCGCGACGGTTCGACCAGCCACCAGTACAGCGCCGTGCATGCCGCGATCGCCAGCACGCCCCAGACGAACACGCCAGCGATCCGGTCGGCGAGTTGCACCATGCGCGGCTGCTTGTGCATGCCGACATCGGTCAGACGCTGGATGCGCTCCAGGGTCGAGGCCTGACGATCGGCGGTCACGCGGACGACACTGGCCTGATCGATATTGATCGAACCGCTGACCAGCGGATCTCCCGGTCGCTTGCCGACCGGCTTGGACTCGCCGGTCAACAGGGATTCATCGACACTGCCACCACCCTCGACGACGACCCCGTCCACCGGCACCACCTCGCCGGGCGACAAGCGGATGAGATCGCCGGGTTCCAGTTCGACGACCGGCACCTGGGCGACCCCGTCCGCGTCGATACGCTCGACCAGACGGGGAACGATGGTGGAGACCCGATCGAGCATCGCCGCCGCGCGCAGCCGGGCGCGCAATTCCGCATAGCGCGCCGCGAGCAGAAACAGCACGAACATCGCGATCGATTCGAAATACACCTCGCCATGTTGGGTGACGGTGGCATGCAGGCTGCCGAGCCAGGCGATCGACAGGCCCAGCGCCACCGGCACGTCCATGCCCGCCTGTCCGCCACGCAACTGCCGCCAGGCATCGCGAAAGAACAGCTGCCCTGGATAAGCGAGCAACAAGGCCGTGACGAACAGGCTGGTCCAGCGCCCGATATCCACCCACATCGGGTAGTCGCCATGCGCGTCCGGCGCGCCGAACAGGTAGGTACTCAGCGAAAAGTTCATCACCACCATGCTAAGCACGGCGGCAAAGATCAGGCGCTGAACGGAACGCTGCTTCTGCTCCGCGTTCAACTGCTCGCGGCGCGTCGGATCAAAGGGATGAGCGACGTAACCGATCGACTGGATCGCGTGCAGAATGTCACTGAGTTGAATGCGCGAGGGATCCCAGCGTACCCGCGCCTGCTGGCTGGTGTAATCCATCTCCACGTCGAGCACGCCATCGAGCTTGCGCAGGTGGCGTTCATTCAGCCACAGGCAAGCAGCGCACTCGATGTCCTCAAGAATCAGCGAGGCCTCCTTCCAGCCCGACTCGCCGCGCACGAAATCCTTCTGAATCTCGGGATGATCATACAGCCGCAGCTTCTCATTCAACGCCTCGATCTGCGCGGCATCGACGACCCGCGCCGGCGTGTCGCGAAAACGGTAGTAGTCTGCGTTACCGGAATCGACGATCGCGCGACACACGGCGGCGCAACCCGCGCAACAGAACGCGCGTTGCTTGCCGAGAACATCCAGCGTCGGCGGATGCTTCAGCGTGATCGGCGTGGCGCAATGGAAGCACTCCGAAGACAATTTATCTCCATAAAAAAAGAACCCCCCAGGCATGCGCCAGAGGGGCGAGACAAACTCGGCGATCGAGCGCCTTGGCTCGATCGGCTGGGTTGGCCTACCGCGGGCCGAAGGGTTTACTCGTTTCCGAGCGCCGCGTAGTAAGCCGCCAACTCATCGATCTCCTCGTCCGACAGGGATTCGGCGATCAGTCGCATGCGATTATAGATATCGTTACCCCGCTCGCCGGATTTATAGGCTTGCATGGTGACCACGAAATAATCGGTATTCTGCCCGGCAAGCGCCGGAATATCGACGATCGCACCCTCGCCCTTGCGACCATGACAGGCGGCGCAGGGCGGCAGCAGACGCGGGCCGTCACCCTTGCCGACCAGCTTCACGGCGCGCTCGGTCACCGCCTCCTGCTTCGCCGGCGGCAGCGACAGGCTCTGGAACCAGGCCGCCACGTCGGCAATCTCTTGCGGCGTCATCGAGGAGGCAAAGTTCTGCATGATGCCGTGACCACGACGATTCTCCTTGTAATCCATCATCTGCTTATAGATGTAGGTAGCCGTTTGACCGGCCAGCAACGGAAAATTCGGCCGCAGTTTTTCCTTACCCGTCTTGCCATGGCAGGCAACACAGGTTTCGGCAACACCAGCGCCACGTTGTGGATCGGCACCATTGACCAGATGCCGGGTCGCGGAATCCCAGACCACGGTGGAAGAAGGCTCGGAAAACGCCGATCCGGCAACCACCAGCCCCAACACGAAACAGATTTTTCTCATATTCCCGATCATGCTCAGATACTCCACGGAAAGGTGCCATGGGTGTCCATCAAGAAGAATTGCAGGATGGGGTACCCGTAACTCGCAATCAGATAGACGGTAATGACAGCGGCCCAGAAACCGAAGCCGTTCAACAAGGCCGGCAGACGCAGCACCGGCTCGACGGGCTCGGCATATGCCATCTCGCGATCCTCCACCGTGGCCCGGCGCAAATGCGTGCCGAACAGAATAACGATCAACATCAATGCCGAAACAGTCAGGATGACGCCACCGACGACCATCGCGATCTCATAGGGAATCCAGCTCTTCGCGACCTCATTGCCATAGGGCGCGACACTGATGCGACGCGGCTGCCCCAGCAGCCCCATCACATGCCATGGCAGGGTCAACACCAGCATGCCGATGAACCACAGCCAGAGTTGTGCCTTGGCCAGCGATTTGGAAACCAGCGGCCTGCCGGTCATCTTCGGCCAGATATGGTAGGCCAGGGCAAAATACATGATCACCGAGGTACCGGCGAAGATCAGGTGGAAATGGCCGGTGATCCACTGCGTGTTATGCACCATGACATCCATCGCATAGCTGGCGTTGACCAGACCACCCCAGCCGCCGACGGTCAGCATCAACAGCGACAGTCATCAGGCTGCCGATTTCAATCTGCTGGAAGCTGGCATCAATCAGGCGCGTCGTGGCTGGCTGGAGAAAAAAGATGTACTCAATGCCTTGCCACTGAAAACACTGCACAGAAAACTGCAGGGCA
>JALULB010000351.1:0-556 GCA_027041035.1 Sedimenticola sp.
GCACCACGAGCGCCATGTACCTCTCCGATATGTTGTCAATGCCGCAAAGGCCGGTATCGAAACGGGCAGGAAGGTGGGTCTGTTCGTCACCCTGGAAAGCGACGAAGACGAATATCTGGATCGGGTGCGCGATGCCTGCGGCATCAGTTTGTTCGAGCAGTTGGATATTTCGCAGCAGATCTTGCATTTCAGTGGGCGGGCGGAGACTCTGCATGGCAGGATGAAACGTCAGGTCGCTTTTGCCGACTTGCCCGACGGCGCCTGCCCGCTTCCGGCGGCACCGGTGGTTCTCGCGGACGGGCGTGTAATGGCGTGTTGCGGCGACAGCGTCTCTGTGCCCGATCGCTGGGAAAATCTGAGATATGGGTCGATTGCCGACGCATCCATTACCGAATACATACGCGAGAACGAAGACAATGCGCTGATCCACATGCTGCGCGTGGCTGGTCCTAGGTCCCTGGTGAAACTGGCCGAGCAGACAGGTTTCGATTGCAGCGACGTAACAGCGCGTAGTTATGACCCCCATAATATTTGTGATCTCTGCGCAGCAGTCACA
>JALULB010000351.1:566-1998 GCA_027041035.1 Sedimenticola sp.
GAGCAGTATCGCTTTTCGCTGCGCATGGCGAGACTGGAACGGTTTGGGGAGTGGAGCCAATGACGAATCTCGAATCGATCTCGCGATCATTGGAGATCAAGCGAGCCGGTGTCGCTACGGAGATTGCTTACGCCTGGAACAGAATGTATCAACAGAGCATGCCGAGGGAGCGATTTATATGTTATATGGTGGAGATGTACCATTATGTGAAAAACACTTGTCCGCTAATGGAGCTCGCATTGGAAAAATCCAGACAGTCGATGCCAGCTCTTGCCCGGTATATGAAAAGGCATCTGGTCGAGGAATCAGGTCACGAGCAGTGGGTGCTGAATGACCTGGAAAGCCTGGGATTGTCGAGAAACGCGGTCATCGGAAGCTTTCCGCTCCGTCAGACCATTAACCTCATTGGCAGCCAGATGTATATGATCAATGAGTACGGCCCGATCTATTATCTCGGGTATGTCTACATGATGGAGGGAAATACCGCAACAGTCGCGCAATTGGACGCGATAAGCGAGGGTTTGGGTATCGATCCATCGTGCATGTCGGCTTGTTATATGCATGCGGAAATCGATATCGACCATCATATCGGGGAGTTACGGGAATGGATCGAACTGCACGTCTCGCAGGGACATGAGATGGACGCGATTCAGCGGAACATGCAGATCACGTCATCGAACATTTCCGATATTTTTCTAGAGATATCCTATATGGACGAGCGGGATCTTAGCTCTCGACTCGAAAGGTTGCGGTGCTCTCCTCAATAGCTTTTGCCATCGTTCATGTCATCGGGGGCAGCCTCTGAATTCTCAATGGGTTGGATGGGGAGTGAGAGTTGGTTCCGTGCCGGGGAAGCGTGCATGGCCAACGACCCCAGGGGCGCTTCAGTAACCTCTGATCAATTCATTCCTGAATCGCAAGAGGGTGACAATCGGAAACTGCGATTTTTCGTTTTTCTAACGGAATCGACCGCTTCTGGTGGTACCTCCTTGTACCACGTGACGGCCTGAGTTGATCACGCCGTCCTGGCCGACGCCGAAACCCGTCAGCGTGCCCGGCGGGAAGCCGTCCTGCTCGCCCATGATCACGCCCGAGGTGGCGCTGGCCATCCCGTGGATGCGGCTCAGATCGAGCTGGAACACCAGCGGCGAGACCGCCCCGGAGTCCGACCGGTCGATCGACACCTGGTTGCCGCTGACGCTCAGCACGTTGCCGGCGGTGTCGAAGGTGACGGTGCCGCTGCCCAGCGCCCGGCCGGCCTTGCCGTTGTCGGGCGACTCGAGGTAGAAGCGCCAGGTCGTGCCCGTGGCGCTCACCTGCTCCATGGTGAACGTGGCCGACACGACCACCGGGCTGCCCAGCGAATCGTAGACCGTGAACGAGGTCGCCACGCTGCTGCCGTTGGCCTCGGCGGTCTGCGTGAAGCTGAAGG
>JALULB010000352.1 GCA_027041035.1 Sedimenticola sp.
TTGTCGCCATCCCGCCCAGCGCGGCGGCCACCGCGATAGTGATTGTTTTCTTTAACATGACTGTTTGTCCCTGTTGATTATACTGAAAATTGCCTCTTTACAGCTGCATAATAAAAACTGCAACAAAAATAAAAAAAAAAACAAGCTATTGATTAAACTATAAAAACAATATAGATAAATAAACAATAAAAAACTAATAATGTAAAAAAAACTGACAAAGGAAGCGAACTAAACACCCTTTCGTAGAACGAACAGACTATTACATATACGCGTACAGGCTGGAATAACGCGAAAGGAAACATGCCATAAAAATGACGAAACCTGCTGATATCCTTTATATTATAGAGGGAAAACCATTACATTATATGTAATCACCCCAAGAGGCTATACAACGGAAGGTTCCATCGCTTACTCGCTCGACTTTTTCGCGCCAACCTTATCGAGATACGCTGACTTCATCGCCTGCTCGAAATCCTCGTTACTCGTATAATCGTAACCGAATACCGGCTTCCAATGACGTGGGTTCTCCATGCACAGGTAGAAAAACACCTTTCCGTGCCAAGGGGACAGGCCCTGCCAGGCGTGGCGAAACATCGCTTGCTTGATGTCATCGGGATAAGAGAGTTTCCCGTCGCTTTCGACCATCGGCATCTTAAGAATCTGGGTACGAAAACCGGGCCGCCGACGGAGTTGTTTCAAGACCGGCTTGATGTAGGTCAGCGTGCCCAATGACACCAGCACGACCTCATTTGGCTCGAAATCTTCGGTCAGGCGCTGGAAGATCAGCGCGTAGTCCTCGCGCCAGCGGTCGTAATGGATCATCGGATGGAAATGGAAACCCACCAGAATACCCTTGTCGGCGACTCGCCGCGCGGCGCGCAGGCGATCCTCCAGGGACGCGGCCAGATGTTCTTCGTTGTCGATCAGGGTCTGGGTATTCAATGACCAGGTGACGATGATATTGGCCGGAATATCATGCTTCAGCAGATAGCTTATATTCTTCGACTTGGTCTTTAATTCAAGTACGACCTTGGGATAGCGCCGGGCGAACGCCACCAGGGCATCCAGTACACCCTGCTGGTTACCCCACATCAGCGAATCCGATGACTGCCCGGTGCCGATGTGGTAAGTCTTGTCGGGATCCAACTCCAGTTTCGCGAGCTTCTCGCCGAAGCGCGCATCGAAGCGCACCTCGTCACCGTGATAGAAGGACTGGATGCTGCAATAGCTGCAATCGAAACCGCAGTTTTCCACCGCGTCCAACGTCAGCAGGTTGCAGCATCGCGTACGTGGCGACGCCACCGGGCACCAGCCCAGCCCGAGTTTTTCCTTCTCCACCGTCACCCGCCGGATACGCTCGACCGCTTGCGCCCGATCCGGCGCCGATGAAGCATAGTGGTTCGCCTGATGGCTGAGTGTTTCGTGCCGGGCATTCAGTGCTTTCAGTACCTGTTGGCGACGCTGCTTCGGTGACCCCGAAACCTTCTCCGCCGGCCAGCACATGCTCAACGGCGCCTCTTCCCACATGGCAAAATCGGTCGCGATCTCGCTCAGTTGGCGCAGTTCCTGATAGGTAAAGCGGTAGTCACGCGCACGGGTGACCAGGAAATCCCGCTCGGATTCAGGCAACCGGCGTAACTCCGCCGTTTCGATCCAATCCTGTAGTTTTCGCGTATAGTCGCTCATGTTGTCTCCGCATGCCCCTGAAGGAACCATTCCCGTTCCGGATGATCGGGATGAAACGGGCATTCTATAGCCTCTGTCAGCCAAATCTCGGAATTTTCACACCCACTTTTCCGCCTTTGCTCATCGTTATGGGGAAGGCTGCCCCACGGCCTCCTCACGCCTTGACAGGAACACAATGGCGCGCACGTTAAAATACGAGGTTTGGCTTGCGGAGGCTATATCCCGGAACGCTAGCGAATTTGCAGGCTACCCGCCCAATACTCAACGATCCAGTCTCTTGAAATCGATGATATCCGACTGCATGTTTGTTCCATATTGCAGCGATGCTTTAACCAGAACACCGGGCATGTCATCGATGCGTGGCCAAAGGGCTGGCCAGCTTGTCCGGAATCCCGTAGTCTGCAAGTTCATGGGAGTTTCAAGTACGTAGAAAGACCCCATCGAATGAGCGACAAATTGAGCAAGTTTTTTCAGTAACGACCACAGTGCCGGATCACATAGCCTCCGCGCCCAGACCTCGGAACTATCGCATGCGCCCTTTACGCCCGATGCCGCGTTGCTCGTCGTTGTGGGAACGGCCCCCGGCCTCCCCGCGCCTTGTCTCGGACGAAATGGTACGCACGCCAGTATTAGAAGTATGGGTTCGGGGCTACATCTACTGTAACTATTCAGCATAGTCGTCTAAAACACGGGTAACTGCTCAGATCACCGCTGAAATGTGTCAGATCAAGGCAAAAAATGTGATCGTTACAGGGATGTAACTTATTAGGGCAATGCAGGAGCAATTGCCGGTTTACAAGTGTAAATGACCATTTTTGAACGTAGAGCTGGCGCATTTCAGCGGTTAGCTGAGTAGTTACCATCTACTTTCATCCAACCGAGGAGTGACACATGCCAATATGGGTACTGGCCGCGGACAGCAGCCACGCACAGCTTCTGCAGGCGGAAAAACGCAACGGACCACTACTGGCGGTGGAGGCGTTCACCCATCCCGAAAGTCGACTCAAGAACAGCGACCTGGACAGCGATGGCCGGGGGCGCAGCTTCGACAGCGCGGGGCAAGGACGCCATGCCGTCGAGCCTCAGGTCGACTCCCACGAGATGCAGGCGGTTCGTTTCGCCCATGAGTTATGCGCGCATCTGCGCGAGAAGGCGCTGGAGAAAGCGTTCAGTAGAATCTATATTCTTGCCGCGCCCGGCTTTCTCGGCAAATTGCGTGATTGCCTGGACGACAACGTGAAAAAACGCATCAGCGGCGAGATATCGAAGAACGTCGCGCGGGAGTCTCCCGAAGCCATCCGCCGGCAGTTGCCGGAATATCTGTAGCGCGTAAAACACGGCGCCGGACCCGGCGCCGTGCGGAAGCCAAGGAATTTCAGGGGAAGGAATAAAGGGGAATGATCACCGCAAGCTGAGCGGCACGCCTGGAATCAGGAGCAGAAGCCGGAACTCAGCGGCTCGGTAAAGCCCGTGAGACGATCGACGGACGCCCCGTCGGCTTCCGCCACGTACATGCTCAGCAACAACGCCTCCAGGAGCACGCCGACATCCCCCCGCTGGCGCGCATCGATGCGAAACAGTGGACAATGCAAGCCGAAGTCGGTCATCTGCAATGCCAAGGCATCGAGATTCTTGCGCAACCCCAGGTCGAGGTGCGTGACACCAATTGCCAACGGCAGGGACTCGGCGGAGGATATCTGTTGCAGGTAGTGGCGCAACTCCTCGATCGCGGCCTCGTCCCGCCCATCGATAAGCAGGACGACGCCGGCATGCATCTCCGGCGCGATAAAGCGCCCGAGCAGGCGGCTCTTATCCGCCGGATACGCCAACAGCGACAGGCTACCGGCAGCGGGAATCTCGAGTTCGCCGGTTTCCAGGCCGATCGCCACGCCGTTGTCTCCGTCTGCCAGCACCACCTGGCGGCGCACCAGGCGATCCCCGCACAACGCTCGTATCGCTGCCGACTTGCCCGACCCTGCCGGTCCGACGATGAGTACAGGTAGTTCGTTCATTGGCCGTTACGCAGCAGATGAGTCAGCACACGAGCACCGGAGAACAGCCGGCGTCCCAGCCAACGGCCATCGGCGACCGCGCGTTCGACCTCGCCATCGCCCTCGGGAAACAGATCCAGCGCCTGGGCCGCGCTGGCGAAGGAGAACACATGCCGCTGGTGGATATCCAGTTCGTCGGCGATCTCGAACGCGGTCATCGTGCGCGCCGCCCACAGGGCGCTGATACGTGCCGCGTAGGGCGCGTCGGCAAGGCGCGACAGATTCGGCCAGCGCAACAGTCGCCGTGGCACGGTAATATCCAGCGACGCGGGGAAACGTCCATGCGAGGCACGCAGCGCCGCCAGCCACAACAGGCTTTCGATCGACGCCTGGCGCCGGGGCAGATGTTCGCCCGCCTCTTCCAGCGACTCCGTACCACGAACAACCGGCGGAGACTCGAAGTGCGACAGACGCTTCGCGCACAGCTCTTGCAGTTGAGTGTCCTCCATCAGGATGGTCACCATGCCGGTAAAGGGCACCAACGAGATGAAACCGCCGGGCAGGCGCACGACAAACGCATGCGAGGCATCCCCGTGGGCCTTCAGCGCGCTGCGCAGGTAGCCGTACAGATACTCATCCGGTTCGAAACTGGCGCGCGCCAGACCATCACTGTCCGACGCCGAGAGCTCATCCATCGAGGCATAACGAAACTCTATCTTTTCCCGGTCGCCGTGCAGCCACTCGGCCGCGCGCAGCAGATGCAGGCGCGAGAGATGCGCATAACCACCGGTGACACTGGCGCTTGCCGTCGATTCAGTGGGTCTTTCCCCATCGAAAGCCCAGATCCGTAACAGCTTGCGCAAGCCCCAGGCCAGGGCGGTCGGATGCAGGGGCTTTTGCAGCACCACCGCGCGAGCCTGTAGACGCGGCGGCAGGCTGACCGCCCCCTGTGCGATAATGATGACCGCCGAGATGCGCTTTCCAGCGCGAAACAGGCGCCACTTGCGATTGGCCAGCGGATCGGTGATATCGAATATCAGGCAATCGGCTTCATGCGCGAAGCCAGTATCCGACACCTCTTCCAGCAGGGACAACGAAGAGAACGCCACCGACTCGGACAAGCGATGCAAAAGCTGCCGGACAGGATCGTCGACGCCAAAATAAGCAATACTGACCGGCTTCCGCATATCCTTCACATCCTGACCATCAAACAATTGAAATCTTGATGTGTCCATGATACCCGATCAGCAAATCAGCAATTATTAACAATTGTAAAACTTTCCCTCCCGAATCCCGCCACCGAGACAGCCTTCGCCGGCCAAACCCAGGTTCCGACGGATTCGAATGCTGGTATAGTCACGAAAAACTCATCCCAGGAGGCTGCCGGGTTTAGGGAATCGTAGCGAGGCAGTGGGGAATCGAGGCGAGTTTTTCGATCTTTTGAGGCGAATAGCGGTGACTATTTAACAAGAAAGATCGGAAAAATAGACCGATTCCCTACTGCCGCAGTAGATTACCCCTAAACCCGACAGCCTCCCAGAGGCCAAGGCGCGTGACCGCGCCCGGAGTCAGGAGCTCACTCGATGCGTGTTATTCGCCCGATCGGCATCTTCATCGCCAGCGTGCTGATCGCCGGACTGGCCACCTGGCTGTCGCAGCCGTTTCGATTCCCCGGGCGCGAGGAATCCATGCTCGGCATCATCTCGGGGGTAATGCTGGGCCTGACCTGGCGCTTCGGCTGGCCGGCGCTGGCCGGTTCGACCCTCGGCATGTTCGCCTACTATGTCGGCTGGCATGGACTGCCGACATGGGTCGCGGCCTGGACGACGCTGACCCAGGCATTCGCGGTGATCGTCGCGATCTGGGGCATCCACCGCTATATCAGTGGTCAGGTCAGGCAGACCCCTGTCCGTTCGCTGCTGATCTTCTACCTGTTCGGCATCCTGATTGCAGCCACCCTGCACACCCTGCTCGATTATCCGATGATGCGTATCGCCGGCCTGATCGATCCGGCCGAGGATCCCCGCGTTTATCTGTTCCTGTACTGGCTTGGCGAGGCCATGGGCATACTGTTGCTGACGCCGGTGATCGCCTTGCTGTTTCAAAGCGAACCGGTATTCAGTCAGTACCTTCGGCCGAATGGCGAAACCTTTCGCGCCGAGCAACTCCTGTGGAGCATCCTGTTCATCGGCCTGCTGGTGGCGACCTGGCTGGTCGGCCAGCGCTATCTGTACGCCGGCATCAGCGATGTGTTGATGCTATTGTTCGCGATGCTGATCTGGAGCGCGTTCCGCTTCAGCATGCGCACCACGATGGTCGCCGTGCTGGCCACCTCGGTCGGCGTGTTCAGCTTCATCACCTTCGGCCTCGGTGGCACGCGCACGCCGTGGGACGCGCCCGGCTTCATCACCGTGCTGATCTTCATCATCGGAATCAGCCTGATGACCCAGATCATCTCGGCGGCGATCCTCGAACGCCGGCAGAAGGCGCTGCGCCTGGCGCACATCGCCAGCCATGACCCGGTCACCGGGCTGCCGAACGCTCAGGCACTGCACGAGCGCTTGCAAGCCCTGCTGACGACCGAAGACAAGCCGACCAACGCCGCGCTGGGGTATATCGAGATCAGCGAATACGCGTCGATACGCAGCCACTACGGCCCGGGTGGGCGCGATCAGCTGTTGCAACAGTTCAGCGCCTGGCTGAAACAGTGCCTGCCGGAAGGCATCACGCCCGCCCATGTCACCGCCGGCGAGTTCGCGATGCTGTTCGGCTCCACCGAACAGGCGCGCGTCGCCCTCGACGAGCTGTTGCGCAACGAGGCATCCCGCACCTTCGAATGGCGGGGCAAGCCCGTGCCGATCGCGATCAAGGCCGGCTACACCCTGGTCAGCGACAGCTTCGACTCGCCCCGGAACGCCCTGGACATCGTCGCCAGCCATGTGCATTGCCTGCCGCGTGACCAGATTCGCGCGAGCAGCATCGATCCGCTGAACGACGGCCTGATCCAGCAGCAGGAGCTACTCGCCCGCTGGCACACCGAGTTGCACCAGGCGCTGGCCGAGAACCGCTTCTCGCTGGTCGCGCAACCGATCTGCGCGGTGGACGACAGCGCCGGAAAGCTGACTCA
>JALULB010000353.1 GCA_027041035.1 Sedimenticola sp.
GCGCATAGTGGGCCTATGTAACGAAAAAACGGGGATATTTGGGCCGCTCTCCCATCTTCGCAGTAGATTCATCCATAATCCGACAGGCTCCTAGGTGACTCCGATCACGGATACACCCCGCATGCGGCTGTATGGTGCATTAAGTTCTGGAAAATGCATGAAGAAGACGTACTCGCGGGAGTGCCCTTCAGGATGGAACGATCGGCGCCGCACCCTTCTGCCCTTGCCCGAGCCAATGACACACCACGGTACCCCGTGGCAATAACGAACGAAGCAGGAAAGAACCAAGCACCTTGCATGGCCCGCCGGCCGAATATCGATCATTCCGTGGATTTTCCACGCCCCAACACGCTCCTGGAGGTGATTCCCTTGAAAAAGAACAAGACCCTGTTACTCAGCGCCTTGCTGTTGCTGGCCCCGACCCTGGTTCAGGCCGCGTTGATCAACCTCAACGCGACACTGGGGGCGGCGAATCAGAACGGCTCGGACCCGGCCCGGATCGTTGACCCGCTCGGCGTCGTGCCGACCACCGCGTCCGGCACCCTGTCCGTACAACTGGACACCGTCGCCAATACCCTGGACTACCAACTGTCGGTCGAGGGCATCCTGCGTTCTGAACTGCGCAACTTCGGCCCCAATGCCACCCCCATCCATCTGCACCTCGCCAGCGGTGATCGCGGCAACTTCGGACCGATCGCGGTCGATCTGACGCAGAACCTGCTGGCATCGGAGTTCACCGACACGGCCACTGGCGTCACCCTGGCGCGCACCGGTATCTCTATCCTGCTGGCGGACCAGGGAAATGTCGCGCTCGGCATGCATCCCGGTGACGCCTTGATCGTCCCATCGCTACTGTCCGGCAACGCGTTTGTCCTGGTGCACACGACGAAGAACATCTTCACCAACACACCTCCGGGACGACCCGCTGGCTTTCCGTTCGGGGAGATCCGTGGCAACCTCATTCCGGTCGCGGCCACGCTGCCGTTATTTGGTCTCGGTCTGATGGGACTCGGGTTGAGCCGCAAGGCAGGCCCGGGGAAAGCGACCGACAAGACGGGTCTGGCATAGGCCCGGTAGTCGATCGGTACCCTCCGCCCGTGGGTGACTCGGGCGGAGGGTATCGATCAATCGCCGCCGAACCAGGCGGGTAGCGCCGCCACCGAGTCCAGAACGGCATCCGGCTGGATGCCCAGACGCAGATCGGCATCGCGAAACTTACCGGTACGCACCAGTACCGCGTGGATACCCGCGGCCTGGGCCGCCTCGATATCGCCACGAATATCGTCGCCGATCATGACGGTTTCGCTGGCTTCCGTTCCCAGACGATCGAGCGCTGCCGTGAAGAACGACAACGCCGGCTTGCCGAGCACCACCGGCTCGATCCCGGTGGCGAAGCGCAGCGCGGCGACAAACGCCCCGACATCCAGGCGCAGCCCATCCGGCGCCCGCCAGTAGCGCGTCATACCGAGCGCCAGCAACACCGGTGGCGGCTCGGCCATCAACAGGCGAAACGCCCGATTCAACCGGGCGAAATCCCATTGCTCTCCAAGATCACCGAGCACGACCGCCGCGGCGCCCTCGCCAGCCTGATCCGACAAGAGCCACTGATCGGCGAACTCCATCTTTACCGCCTCCGGCACGAACAGCGCAACCGGCCCATCGATATGCCGGCCAAGCCATTCCCGCGCCGCCACCGCCGGCGTGAAGAGCCGCGATTTCTCCACCGGGATGCGCATCGCGGCGAGCTTTTCGACCAGCGCCTCGCGTGGACGCGAGGTGGTATTGGTGAGAAACAGGTGCGGAATACGCTTCTCGCGGCACCAGGCGACCGCCTCGGCCGCACCGCCGACCGGCCGATCGCCTTCGTAGATCACGCCGTCGAGATCGAACAGTATCGCTTTCATCCGATGCCCTCTAAACCCATGCCGAGAGATAGGCTGCATGCTCTCCACATGAAAAGTAACTATTCAGCATAGTCGTCTAA
>JALULB010000354.1:0-1219 GCA_027041035.1 Sedimenticola sp.
CAGCGTCCGAGAACGGGATGAACACGCTGTCGCGGGTGGTACCGGGTTGATCGAAGGCGACCACGCGCTCCTCGCCGAGCAGGCGGTTGATCATCGTCGACTTTCCGACGTTCGGCCGCCCGACGAAAGCGATGCGCACGCGCTGTTCGTCCGCGTCGATCGGCTCCGCCGGCGGCAGGCTTTCGAGCACGTCATCGATCAATGCATGCACGCCACGCCCGTGCGAGGCGGAAACCGCGCGCGGCTTGCCCAGCCCCAGGGCGTGGAAATCCGCGAGTACCAGGTCCGTCTCGATGTTATCGCTCTTGTTCACCACCAGGCTGATCGGCTTGCCGGTGCGACGTAGTTGCCCGGCGATGACCTCGTCGCCGCCACTCAGGCCCTCGCGCGCGTCGACCAGGAACAGGATGTGATCGGCCTCGTCGATGGCCGCGCGCACCTGGCGCTCCATCAACGGGTCGATGCCTTCGGCCTCGCCGCTCAGTCCGCCGGTGTCGACGACCAGGTAAGGGCCGGGGCCCAGCTTGCCGACGCCGTACTGGCGATCACGCGTCAGACCGGGCTGGTCGGCGACCAGCGCGTCGCGCGAGCGCGTCAGGCGGTTGAACAGCGTGGACTTGCCGACGTTCGGCCGCCCGACGAGGGCGATTACCGGCAGCATGCCTATTCGCCGCTGGAAGCGGCAGTGCCGTAGGCGGCCACGCTGCCATCGTCGGCATACACGTAGAGGACACCATCGCGATAGATCGGCGTGGCATTGATCGCGCCGCTGCTGACGCGCGTCCGCGCGGCGATGTGGCCGTCTTCCTGAGCCAGCCAGTGTAGATAGCCTTCGAAATCACCGACCACGACATGCTCCTCGGCGATCACCGGTCCGGACAACCGGCGACGCGCCAGTTTCTTCTGCTGCCAGACCGAGGCGCCGTTCTGCGGGTCCAGCGCCCAGACGTGGGAATCCGAGTCGGTGACATAGACATAGCGCCAGTCCGCCGCGATGCTCTTGCCCGACGACACCTTGTTGCGCCACAGCACGACGCCGCTGGAGGCGGATACCGCCGCGAGTTCACCGTTGAAGGTCGACACGTAGACGATGCCGTCATAAACGAACGGATCGCCATCGATATCGACGATGCGCTCCAGCTCGGATCGCCCACGCGGATAGGAGATCACGGTTTCCCAGGCCAGATCGCCGCTGGACAGATCCAGCGCGATCAGCTTG
>JALULB010000354.1:1229-6777 GCA_027041035.1 Sedimenticola sp.
CTTGCCGTTGGCGAGTCCGGCATACACGATGCCGTCCGCGATCGCCGGCGAGCCGCTGCCGCGCAGCGACAGCACCGGCACGCTTTCCGCATATAGCCAGCGCTGCTTGCCGCTTTCGGCGTCCAGGGCGATGACGTTGCCGTCCAGGGTATGCACCACGACCATGCCATCGGCCACTCGCGGTGTGGACAAGACCTCGCTGGACACCCGGGTTCGCCAGCGCTCGACGCCGTCTTCCTCGTTCAACACGACGACCTCCGCCTCGACCGTGCCATAGGCGAGCAGTCCGTCACCCTCCCCTGGCCCGCCGCTGATGGGGTCGTGCGTCTCCCGGCGCCAGACGGTCGCGCCGGTGCGTGCATCCGCCGCGGCGATCACGCCGTCGGCGCTGGCGGCGAACAGCTTGTCGCCGGCCAGCACCGGGACCAGCCCCAGGCGTTCCTTGCCGGTACCCTTGCCGATGTCGAACTTCCATAGCTGACGCACCGGAATCTCATTGTCGACCGGTGTCAGCTCGCTGGGCGGCTGCAGATTCGATTTCTCGCCGAACCAGTTCATCGGATTCAACGACGAACAGCCTGTGAGCAACAGGCTCAGCGCCAGCACCGGCAACGCGGCACGCAGGGTTCGGATCATGACGACGGCGCCAGATCGTTCAGCTTCATGCGGATAAACGCAGGGTTGGCCACGTCACCTTCCAATGCTTTCCGGTAGGCGGCCCGCGCGGCGGCGGTATCGCCCTTGGCGAGCGCCAGATCACCGCGCAGCGCGCTCATCTCGGCGTCGAAGGCCGCGACGCCGGGTTCCTCGACGATCCGCGTCGCGACATCCAGGTCACCCAGCGCCAGCAGCACGCGCACCAGGCGCAGGCGAGCAACCTGCTTGAGACCCTCGTCCGGGGCATTATCCTTGGCCCAGTCCAGGTACACGCGCGCCTCGCCGAGCTTGTCCGCGTCGACCTTCATGCGCGCCAGATCCAGCGCGCCAAAGGCGACATAGGGGGTACCGCCGAAGTCATCGCGCAAACGCTGATACAGGGTGTCGGCCGCCTCGGCATGCCCGGCGATCACCGCCTGACTCAGTTGCCGGTAGGTCGCGGAGGCCTGCGCCGCCTGCGAGGCGCGGTATTGCTGCCAGCCCTGCCAGGCAAAGATGATACCGATACCGATGACCAGCCCGGCGATCACCGAGCGACCGTTCTCCTTCCACCATTTCTTGAGCTCTTCTACCTGTTCTTCTTCGGTCTTCAAATCGGCCATGAGTTACCCCTGCTGGTTCATTCTGGCGGCAAAATAATCCGCCAGCGCTGAAAATTCAATATTATCCTGTTCGCCGAGGCGCAACATCTTGACGCCGGCGACGCCTTTCTCGATCTCGTCGTCACCCAGAATCAGCGCATACTCGGCGCCGCTCTTGTCCGCCTTCTTGAACTGACTCTTGAAGCTGCCGCCACCGCAGTGCATCAGCAGCCGCAGTTCCGGCAGCTGGTCGCGCAACGTTTCGGCGAGCAGCATGCCGCGTGCCGCCGCCGCGTCGCCCATCATCACCAGGTAGACATCCACCGGATCACGCAACGCCGGAGGCTGCTCCTCCAGCAACGCGATCAGGCGCTCCATGCCCATCGCGAAGCCAATCGCCGGCGTCGGCCGGCCGCCGAGTTGCTCGACCAGGCCATCGTAACGGCCGCCGGCGCAGACCGTGCCTTGGGCGCCGAGCTGGTCGCTGACCCATTCGAAAACGGTACGCGCGTAGTAATCCAGGCCTCGCACTAGGCGCGGATTGACGACATAGGCCACGCCCGCCGCCTCCAGCCCGGCACGCAGTCGATCGAAATGCGCGCGCGATTCCTCGCCAAGGTGGTCGAGCAGGCTGGGCGCGCCGGCGATGATGTCGGCGATACGCGGATTCTTCGAGTCGAGCACGCGCAGCGGGTTCGACTTCAGACGCCGCTGGCTGTCCGCGTCCAGATCGTCATGGTGCCGACCGAGATAATCGACCAGCAGCCCACGGTATGCGCGCCGCTCGTCGGCCGTGCCGAGGGTGTTGATCTGCAACTCCAGGTCGCGCAGGCCGAGCGCCCGCCAGATGCGCCGGGTGATCAGGATCATCTCGATGTCGATATCCGGTCCGGCCATGCCATAGGCCTCGACGCCGATCTGCTGGAACTGCCGGTAACGCCCCTTCTGCGGTCGCTCGTGGCGAAACATCGGCCCCTGATACCACAGGCGTTGCACCTGATTGACCAGCAAGCCGTTCTGGATACCGGCGCGCACGCAACTCGCGGTGCCCTCCGGGCGCAACGTCAGGCTGTCGCCGTTTCGGTCGGTGAAGGTGTACATCTCCTTCTCGACGATATCGGTGACCTCGCCGATGGAGCGCTTGAACAGCTCGGTCATCTCGACGATGGGCGTGCGTATCTCCCGGTAGCCATACTGGGCCAGGGTATCGCGCACCCGCGCTTCGAGAAACTGCCACAGCGGGATCTGCTCCGGCAATACGTCATGCATGCCACGAATGGCCTGGATCTGTTTCATCTGGGATTGCTGAATATTGGAGATTGAGGATAGTGATCGAAGCGATCGGCGGATGCCGATCGCGCATACCGGATCAGTTCAGGTTGACCTTCATCGGGTCGAGCTCGAAACGCGCGACATTGCCCGAGCTATGCCGGAGAATGCTATAGGGTTTGCCATTCACGCTCAGGCGCACCGCCGAGGTTTTACCGATGATGAACTTGTAGGGTCCGTGGCCACCCAGCTCCTTACGCCCCTTGCGAAACTCGCCGAACATCTTGAACGAATCGTCGGCGCCGCGGATGTCCACCCAGCAGGGCTTGATGAATTCGATGACGACCTTGCCGCTCGGCGGTGCCGGTTCGACGGCCTCGATCGGCACGCTCGGCGTCGCTTCGCGACTGCCGGTCGGCACGGATGCGGTAACGGCCGGCGCGGGCACCGCCAACGGCTTCTCCGCGACGGCCGACGGCGATTCACTCCCGACGACCGCCGCCGACGGAACCGCCCGGGCGGGCAGCGTCGGGTCGGGCGCCGTCGATACGGGCGTTTCAGCCACGTCCGTCGGCGCGACGCCCTGCCCGGTTGGCGCGCTCGCCTCGGTCTGCTCCGGCGCCTTCACGTAGTTCCACCACCAGAGCCCCAGCAGCGCGATCAGGCCGAGTACGATGGCGGCGGTGATCAGGCGCATCAATACGTGGCTGCTGCGCACCTCCTGGCGCACGTTACCGGTGACGAACTTGCTGCACTCCTCATCCGGACAACGCTCGGAGAGTTCCGCCAGCAACGGCTCCGCGGGTATCCCGAGCAATCGCGCGTAGTTGCGCACGTAGCCCTTGACGAACACCGCCCCGGGCAGTTTGTCATAATCGTCCGCTTCCAGCGCGCTGACCATGTCCGCGCCCAGGTGCAGTTGCGCGGCGACGCGCTCCAGGGGCAGGCCACGGCGCTCGCGCTCGATGCGCAAGCGTCCGCCCAGCCCCGGGTTCTGGTGCAGTACCTGGTCGGTTTCCGATTTCAAGATGGCATTCACGGCTTCTACTCCTCCAGCTGTTTCGCCTGATCGGAATCAGGAAAACGACTCTTCAACATCCGCGCATAGCGCCGCGCGGCCCGCGCGGCCCCCAGTTTTCGTTCCGTGCGCACGCCTATCCAAAGACTCTCGGCGGTCGGCTTGGCGACCGCTTCGTAGCGTTGCAGATAGGCGCGCGCGGATAATGTCCGACCGGTGGCAAAACTGATACGCGCCATCTCCAGCAACGCGGACGGATTGTTCGGATTCCGCTGCAAGGCCTTGCGAAAGTAGCCATCGGCCCGCTCCAGGTCACCTTTTCGACGTGAACACAGGCCGGCGTTGTTCAGCGCAATCTCCGGCGTCGGATAGAGCGGGTTGGCGATGGCGATATCGAATTGCTTCAGCGCCCGGTCATATTCGCCCTGGCCACACAGATAGGTACCCAGCGCATTGCGAAAGAACGGGTTTTTCGGTTTCAGTTCAACCGCCCGCTCGAAGTGCGATCCCGCCACCTTGTCTTCGCCGAGACGCAGATACACCAGGCCGATGGCATTGTGCGCATCCGCGCTATCGGGATCCGCTTCCAGCCCTTTCTTGAGCTTCAGCAGCGCGGAACGAAAGTCGCCCTGGCGCAGATAGGCAATCCCCAGTTTCACATAGACATCGGCCGGACTCTGTTTCTTCTCGGTGCCGAGATCGCCGATCGTGTCCTGATCGGTACGCACATTCCCTGGCGTGCAGCCGATCAGCGAGACGATAAACAATGCCAACAGAATGGCTTTCACGCGCGGCCTCCGGCATGCAGGCGCACGACCTGGCGTCGACTCTTGTCCTTCACCCGTCCGACCAACTGGCCACAGGCGGCATCGATGTCGTCGCCACGCGTCTTGCGCAAGGTGGTGACGAAGCCGGCCTTGATCAGGATCTGGCTGAACTGTTCCATGCGCTCCGCCGAGGAGCAGCGGTACGCCGTGCCCGGAAACGGGTTGAAAGGAATCAGGTTGATCTTCGATGGTACCGTGCTGAGCAGGCGCACCAGTGCGCGCGCGTGGCGATCGCTGTCGTTCACGCCTTCCAGCATGACGTATTCAAAGGTGACCTTGCGCCGCTTGTCGCCCTCGATATAGTGTCGGCAGGCCTGCAACAGTACATCGAGCGGGTATTTCTGATTGATCGGCACCAGCTGGTCACGCAGCTTGTCGTCCGGCGCGTGCAGCGACACCGCGAGGCACACATCGCTCATCTCCTTCAGGCGATACAGCGCCGGCACGACGCCCGAGGTACTCAGGGTCAGGCGATGCTTGGACAGGCTGTAGGTCAGCTCGTACTGCATCAGGTTCATCGCCTTCACCACGTTGTCGAGGTTCGTCAATGGCTCGCCCATGCCCATCATCACGACATTCGTCAGGCGGCTGTCACCCAGCTTGCGCACCGCGACCCATACCTGGCCAACGATCTCCGCCACCGACAGGTTGCGATTGAATCCCTGTCGGGCGGTCGAACAAAAGCTGCATTCCAGCGCGCAACCCACCTGGGAAGAGACACACAGCGTGTTGCGCTTGCCCTTACCGTCCGGAATCAGCACGGTCTCGATGCGATTGTTGCAATCCAGTTGCAGTACCCACTTTGTCGTGCCGTCAGCCGATGGTTGTTCCAGGATGATCTCGGGAACACGTATCTCGGCGTGGGTTTTCAGTTCCGCGCGCAGCGCCTTGCTCAGGTCGGTCATGTCGTCGAAATCGGTGACGCCATGCTTGTGAATCCACTTCAGCAACTGGCGCGCATGGAAGCGCTTGTGTCCACGCGCGACGATCCATTCCTCCAGTTCCGGCATGTCCAGATCGAGCAGGTTGGTTTTTTGCGGGGTATCGTTCATGGAATCCTGGCATTGCGCGCTTCGAGAGACCGGTATCCCGCCGCTAGGAGTCTGTCGGGTTTAACGCTGATCTACTGCGGAAAAGCCCTTTTGGCCCGTTTTCCGTTCACTTTCGTTAAATAGAATGACTATTCGCCTCAAGTG
>JALULB010000355.1 GCA_027041035.1 Sedimenticola sp.
CTAAGGCGATGATGCCAAATGACTGATTTCAATGCGCTGTTCCACGATATCACCGGGTTGCTGCTGGTTACCGCCAGCCTCTTCTTGTTGTTACTGCTGGTGATGTTGATGGCCATCGCCGGCTTGGGTCGCCTGCAGGTGGCGATGCTCGATCGGATGACGCGGGATTCCGCCGAGATGCTCGAAGCGCAGTTCACCGGCATGGAGTTTCTACGCACGCAACAGGCGGAATCCGAACGACGCCAGAGTAATCTGATTGTGACTTCCGCGGCAAACGCGCAGCGTGATCTCGATGGCGTGAAGGATACCCTCATGTTTCAGCTCGCCGAGCTTTCTTCCGCGCAGCAGCGTGATATCTCACGTGCCGCCCGAGACAGCGGCGAAGCACTCACGACCCTGCGCGAGCAGTTGGGAGAACGCTTTTCAGCCTTGGAGCAGGGTGTCAAAACCGGACATGCCGAGATGTCGGCGCAGCAGGCACTGCGAGCGAACCAGCTGGAAGCGGTGGTGCAAGGCCTGTTCGCGGAAAACAAGACCGCGTTGGAGAAACGTCATGCCGATGTCCTTCGTGTTCAGCAGGAGGCGCTGTCGCGGCAACTGGCCGGTGTCACGGCAGGCATCGAAGCCAGCCTGAGCCGTCAGAATGAGACCATCGACCGGCATATCGATGGCTTGACGAAAACCACGGACACCCGCTTGCGGGCGATTAGCGAGCAAGTGGAACAACGGCTGGACAAGGGCTTCGAGAAGACCACGCAGGTGTTCTCCGAGGTACTGGGTCATCTGAACCGCATCGACGAAGCGCAGAAAAAAATCACCGAGCTGTCGGTCAGTGTTGTCAGCCTACAGGAGGTGCTGTCGGACAAGCGCTCGCGTGGGGCGTTCGGCGAGGTGCAGCTGAGTGGCCTGGTCGCGAATCTGTTGCCGGAAAAAGCCTTCAGCCTGCAACATACCCTGAGCAACAAGATGCGTGTCGACTGCCTGCTGTTTCTCCCCGATCCCACTGGGAACGTCGCGATCGACGCCAAGTTTCCGCTGGAAAGCTATCAGAAGATGCTCGACGAGAGCGCGTCGGATATCGATCGCGCCGCTGCGCGTCGTCAGTTTCGCCTGGATATCCGCAAGCACATCGAGGCGATCTCCGGAAAATATATCATTCCGGGGGAAACCGCGGACGGGGCGGTGATGTTTATCCCGGCCGAGGCCGTATTCGCCGAGATACATGCGCACTTCCCCGAGATCGTCAACGAGGCGCAGCGGCGCCGTGTGTGGCTGGCTTCGCCGACGACGATGATGGCGATTCTGACCACCGCGCGAGCGGTGTTGAAGGATGAGGCCACGCGTGAACAAGTCCATATCATCCAGGCGCATCTGAACGCCTTGTCCGGGGATTTTGCCCGCTTCAAGAAACGCATGGACAATCTCGCCCGACATATCCGTCAAGCGAACAAGGATGTCGACGAGGTCAGCACATCGGCGCAGAAGATCAGTGATCGATTTGAAAAAATCGAGTTGGTAGAGTTGGATGAGCGTCCTTCCTTGAGCGAATAGTGAGATATAGCCCCCGCCATCCCAACCTTGGAAGGATCGCACGCATCCTTTCACCCGTAGCGGCGTTGCTGGTTGTTGTGGAGAATAGCCTCAAAGCCCCCTCGCGCCTTGCTCCGACCACTACACGCACGCTACGACCCAACCCTTGGACGGCGGAGGCTAAGGACTGGAGGCGCCTATCCCGACCCTGAGTCTCGCGGATATCGATCTGGGGATAGGTATCGACGGCCTGTCGCCAGCTGCCTTGGAAGCACGCTACGCGTTTCTGCGGCCACTCGTGCATGCGGCGCCAGCCGTGGAATCTCTGCCTCGGATACGTGTGCTGCGGTCGCTGTCGGTCGAGCTGCGGGGTGCCCTCGAGGTCCTCCGGGGTGACGACGAGATCCCGTGCGTGCGCGGGAAGAAGCGGCGGATTTACTTCCACGATGGCTGCCATATCTATGATTCAGCGAAGACCACGTCCGAGGTGATGCAGCATCATTCCGAGGCCGGGGCGGCGGTGAATGCCGCCATCGTGCGCGCGTTCGCGCTGCGCGGCGGCATCATCGTGCATGGCCTGGCTTTCGAGCATCGCGGTAAGGGATATCTGGCGCTGGGAGACAGCGGTTCGGGGAAATCCACCCTGGCTACCGCGATCCTGCTGGCGGGCGGACGGGTCGTCAGCGACGATCTGGTGTTGTTGGGAAGCGCCTCCGATGGCAGGGTTCGAGCATTGCCCTTTCGTGCCGACATGGTGTTGCGCGATCAGAGCTATCAGCGGTTTCGCGCGAGATTGGAGCTGAATGAACTGGGTCTGGACGAATTGCATGTGGCTGGCGAACGGAAATGGAGAATCTCGCGGGCTCGGTATCCGGGGTGTTTTATCCAGGCAGTATCGGTTGCCGCCGTCTTGCGCCTTGTCGGTCCTGGTGGAGAAGGCAATAGCGTGGTCAATCGCGTGACTCAGGCCGAGGGTTACGCGGCGATCGCGCGGGATAACTATTTCTTCAACAGCCCGCATCCATTGGAACAAAGTGCGATGAGCCGGACCCTCGGCTGTCTGCTGAGCTCGGTTTCGGTGCTGAAGGTCGTACCCGCCGGGCGATTGCTCTCGAGACCCGTTGAGGAGGTCGATGGCTTGCTTCGGTGCGTCGAAAAGCATGCGTGTCAGCATCATTTACATCTGTGACCCGGTTCTCGTTGCGTGATTTAGCTTTTATTTAACAGTGAGTTACTTGCCTCTTGTTTATGCTTTTCTTTAATTCGCCACGCTGCATGGCATGTAGGTGTCAGTATATTTTACATAGCGTCGCTCTGCTCAAGAGCCACAATAATAAATTGTATTGAATTCAATTGGTTATATCTAGTGGCATGAAATTTGTATATTAACTTTCGACTAACTGTATTTTTCTGGGCACTACCTCCATGAATCTTTTGAAAATTGTAGCTATCGGCGCGTTGTTTAGCGTTTCCTCGGCTCATGCCGTGTTGTTCAACAACGGTCTACCCGATGCCCAAAGTGGCGTCACGATCGCGAATGCGAAGACCGGCGCGGATGACTTTGTGCTGTCACGCTTGGAGAACTCGTTGCTGGGTGGGAGTTTTTGGACTCTGGAGGAAGATCCCTCGGCCTGGGATGGCAACCTTGAGGTCAGGTACTATTTGGATGCCGGCGGAAGCCCGGGTGATGGCACTCCCGCCCCCGTGGCGACGGTCTCTCTGAACTCGACCGATATTACCCGTACGCAGACCGCGACGGGCATTACCTTGGGGCTGTATACCGGTCTGGCTGAGTATCGGAATGTTTTTACCTTTCCGACCCCGGTGGAATTGGTCGGTGGCCACTACTGGATGGCGCTGTACATGCAAGGTGACCTGAGCAGCGGACACCCGGAGATATTCTGGGAGACCACGGGTTCTCAAAATTACTTTGCTGCCTCCCAGTCCAGCCGCGCCGTACCACCGTTGGCGTGGAACAATGTATTCCACCCGTCAGGTCCCAGTGATGTGGCCTTTACCTTGAGCTTCGATATTCCGGAACCGGTGCCCGCCGTGTTGATGTTGGCTGGCTTCGCGGCTATGATGGCCGGCAAAAGGAAAAAGGCCGCGTAAAGCGCCTTTACCAGAATATACCCGATGCGCTATCGGGTGGGACTGTTGCGGGTTGGTAATGATGAAGCAAGATATGCGTACTAGCAGTGAGGCAAGGAGCCAGAGCGAGAAGCGTCCATATGAACGACCGAGCGTAGTTCGTCAGCGTCTGGATGCGGTGGTCAAGGCGGGCGGAAATGGTTCTGTCGACAGCCCTTTCGGTACCAAAAACGAGATTCCCTGACGGATTGTATTGTTGTCCGGTATACGAAAAAGGCTCCTCATTGTTGAGGGGCCTTTTTTATGCGTGGAGCGTGCCTTCCTGACAAGGGTTCCGTCACGAGGAGTCGTCCTTGGGGGTATTCTCCCATGACGACGAGTAACGCCGCCAAGGGCGAAAAAGTGCGGTGCGTTACCGCCGAGGCTCGGCTGTGGCGGTGGCTATCACTACGGCTCGCCGCGTAAGGTCTCCAGGAATATCTCGGTCGTGACGAGATTGGATAGTTCGGGTGGGAGCTGGGATCGGGCGGGCCGCGCAAGCTGCGTTGCCAACCACGAGGGGTTCACGATGCCGGCTTCGCTCAGGTGCCAGTGCCGAGCGGCTGGAACCATCCCAAGCAGTCCGAGATCGTTTACCCCCGGGATATTGAAGTTGGGTTTGCTCGGGTGAGAGAGAATCGCGCCCGGAAGTCGATTCCGCATGGCTCGGCGTAGCAGGGCCTTGGGTTCGTTATCAGGGTAGACGAGCAAGTCAGGTGGGGTGCGAAAGCCGAACTCGATCAGGCTGCGGTGCATCAGCGGATGGCGGATATCCAGTTGGTGCCCGGCTGCGAACTGTTGGTTCGGCGCCATGCCATAGGTCGCGAACCAGTCCAGCGCGGTGAGCAGGCGGCTGCGCCGAATGCCGTTTTCGAGGCAAGACTGCTCCTTCATTGCAAGCATATCGTGATACACCTCATGCCAGGCAGGGTGTAGCCACGCGGGTGGCTTGCGGAGCTGGTTGTAGATGTGTCGCGGCCATGAACCTTCCCGAGCCAGCGTCAGTTTGAAGGCGCGGCGCAGATTCGCGCCCGGGTTGCGCCGGCGGGTCCACTGGTTGCCTTTCCAGGCGGCCATGAAGGCTTCGATTCGCCTGCCGGACTTCCATATGTCTCCGAGATGGAACTGGCTGGGTTCAAACCATTCATCGCCACCGATGCCCAGCAACAGGGTCCCGCAGCCCTGTTTATGAACGAAACGATAGAACGGCTCGTAATAATAGGCGTTTGGGGCGACGATATAATCCAGCCTTTCGGTGAGCGTCCGAATAAAATCTGTATTACGAAAAGTCGAGACATCGAGTTTCTCGACCGCTACGCCGTGAAAGGTTTCATGCAAGCGGATGATCCGGCTTTCGTCACAGGTCTGTCCGGGGAATGTCTGGCTGAAGGCGCTTGTGCTTGCTGCTCGATGGCTGCCTTGTGCGGCCAGATGACGGATCGTGCCCCACAGGCTGCCCGAGTCGAGGCCGCCACTGAGACTCAGGCCAGTATTCCCGCCGGGAATCGCGCGCTCGACCGCTTGATCGATCAGCATGCGGAGTTCAGCGGCGCGCTCGGCCTGATTTTGTTGGGAGGGCGCGATTGTCTCGGTGTCCGGCGGTTGCCATAGTGGCTGGATTGTCGCTCGTTTCTTGCCGGGCGCGAAGCGGTACAATCGTCCGGGCAGGATGCGAGAGATACCCTGGTAATAGGTTCTACCCGGCTGCGACAGGCTTTGGTTGAACAGCAGATACTCGACGAGGGCGCCGCGATCGATGCTTGGGGTCTCACTGCTCAGGAGATGAAGCTGGCGGATATCGGTCGCGATACCCAGGTTGGCGTCACCGTGACGGTAATGCAGCGCGCGGATACCGTCGATCGAGGTGTAAACGCTCGTTACGCCGTCGGTGGTGCAGATGATGGTGGAGAACTCTCCATCCAGTCGGGCCAGGGATTCGGTGGGGAAGCGGGACAGGAAGCAGCCCAGGCGTTCGGCGTCCGATTTACCCTGGATGCCCGGGTCGATATCGCGCCAGTTCGCGATATAGCCGTCGACGGCGATAAGTCGCCCGCCCCGGCGGCAAAGGCTGGTCTCGCCGGCTTGATGCTGGATGGCCAGTTCCCGCCTGTCCATTCGGTGGCTGAGCACTGTTCCACGAAATGGAGTGGCCTCGGTCAAGTGTCGTAGCTTTTCGCTGATCGTGGATGATGGGAATTCGGTTGAATGGCGGAGAAATGTAATCGAACTCACGACGGCGCGCTATTCAACCGGGTTGGGCAAGATTCGCCGAAGGCGCGGATTATCTTCAGAAGGTCGCACCGTTCCACCCCCACATATGGCGCGGAGGCGAAGAGAACTCGATATAGATCCGCGCGGCTGGTACGCCGAGCCGATCGGAAATGATGTCGGATAACTGGGCCGAAAAGCGTTTGGTGTCCTCTTCCGGCAGGCCGAGACTTTTCAACTCGACATAAGCCAGTGGTTCAGCGCTACCGGCAAACAGCATGTTTCGGTTGATCGTCAGGTTGACCATGACGTACTGCTCCGGTTTGCCCAGCGTCTCGGCTACCGTGGTTGAAAGCATGGCGAGGAATGCGTCGCGGTCGGTGTCGTCCAGGGGACGGTTCGTTGTAAGCTGTATCAGTGGCATGAGCGTTCCGCGCTAGTTGCAGTAGGTCTTTATCTGTTCTCTGGCCTTGGTGATCATCTGTTGGCGTTCTTCCTCGCTCGGACGATAATAGTTTCCATCACTGCCCTTGATGCGCCTTCGGCCAAGGGACTCCAGGCCTTTCAGATTATGTGTCGCGGCAGTGCAGTTGGCTTTCCGGATCTCGGCTTCGGCGGGCTGTCCGGCCAGGTTTTTCGCGGCCAGCGCGCCAAGATGCGCCGCCACCTGCCATTCACCGCGATGGCCGGGCAGGCCGTCCAGATGGTCCTGGCGGCAGGTGAAGAACACCGGTAACCCGAGGCCGTGGGCGAAGCCGGCTTCGTAGTAGACACCGCCGCGGTGGCCCGTGTAGTCGGCAACCACGAAACGACTGCGGCGGACCTCTGCGATGATGCGGTCGTCGATCTTGCCTCCGTGCTCCAAGTCGTCCAC
>JALULB010000356.1 GCA_027041035.1 Sedimenticola sp.
TTGCTATGTCGCCGATATGCATTGGCCGGCGTTCAATATCGCCGACGCGGCGATCAGCGTCGGGGTCGTGTTGCTGATTATCGCAAGCCTGAAGAGTGGCAAGCCGGAGACCTGAAATATGATCGACATGCATAGCCATATCCTGCCGGGCGTGGATGATGGCGCCCAGGTGCTGGAGGATGCGCTGGAGATGCTGCGTATCGCGCGCGCGGATGGCGTCGAGGTGCAGGTGCTGACGCCGCATATCCACCTGGATCGTTACCCGAATACGCGCGAGTCGCTGCAACAGACCTTCGACAGCTTTCAGCGTCAGGTGGCCGACAACGGGGTGGATATCGAGCTGCGACTGGCGGCCGAACTGCGCATCGGCCCGGAGTTGGTGCGGCTGGCGAACGACGATGGCCTGCCCTGGCTGGGTTCCTGGCGGGGGCGGCATGTGATGTTGATGGAGTTTCCGCACAGCAGCATCCCGGCGGGCTCGGAGAACATGGTTGCCTGGCTGATACAGCGGGATATCCTGCCGATGATCGCTCACCCCGAGCGCAATCAGGCGTTGCAGAGTCGTCCGTCCAAGCTGGACCCCTTCCTTGCCGCGGGCTGCCTGTTGCAGGTGACCGCCGGCAGCCTGACCGGCCAGTTCGGCGCCGAGGCGCGGAGCCTGGCGGAAAGCCTGCTGCTGGCGGATCGGGTCACCCTGTTGGCCACCGATGCGCACAATCTGGCGTACCGACCGCCGAACCTGTCCTCGGGCGTGGCGGCGGCGGCCCGCTTGATCGGCGAAGCGGCGGCACGGCGTCTGGTCGAGGAAAACCCGCGTGGCATGCTGGAAGCCGCCTGAAGTGCTTATAGCGAGGCCAGATAGCGATGCCAGTCGAAGGCAGGGCCCGGATCGGTCTTGCGTCCCGGCGCGATGTCGCAATGGCCGGTGATCCGCCGCGGGCGCAGGTCGGGATAATGGCGCAGCAGGGCGCGGGTGGCATCGCTCAACGCGGCGTATTGCGCATCCGTATAAGGGGTGTCGTCGGTTCCTTCCAGTTCGATGCCGATGGAAAAATCGTTGCAGCATTCCCGGTCGTCATAACAGGAGACCCCGGCGTGCCAGGCGCGTAGATCGAACGGCACGAACTGGGTGATGTCTCCATGCCGGTCGATGAGCAGATGGGCGGACACGCGCAGATCGTGAATCCCGGCGAAATAGGGGTGTTGGCCGGGATCCAGGCGGTTCATGAACAGATCCTCTATCGCTTTGCCGCCGAACTCGCCGGGTGGCAGGCTGATGTTGTGTATCACCAGGAGATCGATGGCCGTGCCCGCCGGCCGAGGGTCGCAATTCGCGGATGCCAAGTGCCTGGCCGCCAGTAGCCAGCCGTCGTGTATCTTGGGTGTCGACATGGGTGTGTTTTTCCAGTTGGGCCGTTGTGTCGCGAGAAACGTGACGCAGTCCGGGTTTTCGAATCGGCCGGCTTCAGTCGCGATGCGCTCGGTCGCCTATTGAGTATGGGCTGTCGCCACGCAATGAACGCTAGGAGCCTGTCGGATTATGGGGGATCGTAGCGAGAAGGTGGGAGAGCGAGGTCAAATGTTCCCGGTTTTGAGGCGCATAGTGGACCTATGTAACGAAAAAACGGGAACATTTGACCTCGCTCTCCCATCTTCGCAGTAGATTCATCCATAATCCGACAGGCTCCTAGCCTGTGCATTTCATTTGTCGATTGGCCTGGGTTGGGTGAATTGAATGCGCAATTGTGATGTGTCTCACGTGCAATTGTTAAATTTGACGTATAGTTGATAAAAGGTTTGTGTCGGAATCATACCCCGATTCCTGCCGCGTTCTGAATTGTTGCTGGAAGATCAGGAAAATGCCAAAAGAAGATAATATCGTGTCGTTGACCGGTGTGCGTAATTCGAGCCTGAGTCCTCAGGTGAAGGCCATCGTGGCGGATTCCCGGGCCGTGATCGGGCAGACGCTTCCAGTTCTGGTCGAGGGGTTGTTCGAACAGCTCGATGACGCGATGTATCATCTGGCGGAGAAATCCGGCAGCGATGCCCTGCAGACCTCCTACTTCCATACCATGCGCGAGTTGCGCAAGGCCAAGGATGCCATCTCCACCCGCTTCGCCAGCCAGGTGTTGCTCCACTTCGACCGCTTCTGGTCGTCCGGCGGCACCGCGCAGCGTTCGACATCCTCTGGATTCACCGAGTCCGGCGGGCTGGAGCTGGTTGGCGAAGCGCAGCTCGAAGAGTCGCTGGCGATCAGCAATATCATCTCGAAAGCGGAGAACCGCTACCATCGCGAGCTGTTCGCGCTGAATCACCGATACAGCCATCTTACCGGCACGGATGAGCTGACATCGGTCGACAACCCGATTGGCCCGGCGGTACTGAGCAACACCTTCCAGGAGGCTATCTCGGTGCTGGACGCCGACGTGCCGATGAAGCTGGTCATCTTCAAGCTGTTCGACCGGCATGTGATCGCCTATATCGGCGGTCTGTATGACGAGCTGAACGATCTGCTGCAAAAGGCCGGCGTGCTGCCCAAGCTCAACCCGATGATCAAGCGCAACCCGGTGGCGCCGGCGGTCGAGAAACACAGACGTGTCGAAGAAGTCGAGGCTCCGGATGACGACGGCGAGGTGGACCAGGCTCAGACACGCCTGTTCAACAGCCTGACGGAGCTGTTGGCCGCGCAGCGTGCCGGCATGCCGGCGTCCGGCAGTCTGGGTTCCGTCCGTCATGTCGATCAAAGCGAGCTGCTGGCGGCATTGAACGCGGTACAGCAATCGGTGTCGAGCGGCCAGTTGCTGCGCTCTCCGGAAGAGGTGAAGGCGCAGCTCGGCGAGCAGCTTGGACTGGATCCGGCCGCGGTCGGCGTGCATTCACTGGGTACCGCGGATGCGGATACGCTCGATGTGATATCGATGCTGTTCGATTTTCTCGTCGAGGATCGGAACCTGCCGGACGCAATGAAGGTCTTGCTGGGGCGCTTGCAGATCCCGATGCTGAAGGCGGCGATCCTCGATCGTTCTTTCTTCAGCAAGCGCCATCATCCCGCGCGTCTGTTGTTGAACGAACTGGCGCAGGCGGCCGTCGGCTGGAGCGATGACGGCGAACGTGGCCCGGACAGCCTGTATGGTCGCATGGAGGCCGCCGTAGAGCGTGTCACCGAAGGTTTCGACACGGACATCAAGCTGTTCACCGAGGTGGAAGAAGAGTTTCGCGCTTTCTTCAAGCGCGAGAGCCATGGCGCCGAGTTGGTGGAGAAGCGCGTCTGCCGGGTCAACGAGGGCAAGGAGCAGTTGGCCCAGGCACGCAAGGCGGTGAACGCCCTGATGCGCGACAAACTGATGATGCGCGAGGGCGTGCCGGTGGTGGTACGCAATATGTTGCGCGATGCCTGGAAGGACGTCATGGTGCTGGTCTACCTGAAAAACGGGCCGGACAGCGCGAAATGGGACGCAACCGCGTCGCTGGTCGACCAGCTGCTCTGGAGCGTGGAACCTAAGCACGAACCGCAGGATCGGAAACAACTGCTGGATGCGATCCCCTCGTTGTTGAAGGGCTTGCGCGAGGGCTTGAATGAGATCTCTTTCGATCAGCATCGCATCGCGCGCTTGTTCAAGGAGTTACAGGAGTGCCATGTCGCCTGCCTGAAAGCACGTGCCGTCGAAACCTTGCCGATAGACCAGGTGCGGGAGGATGTCGTGGATGAAGACACCCTTATCGTCGAGGAGCCCAGCGACGATATCGAGGAGAGCGCCCAGCAGCAGGCCGAATCGCTGGAAGTGGGTACCTGGGTCGAGTTTCGGGACGGCGACGGCGAGAGCAAGCGCCTGAAACTGTCGTGGAAAAGCCGCGTCAGCAACAATTGCCTGTTCGTCAATCGCAAGGGCGTGAAAGCGCTGGAGCTGACGCTGCAAGAGCTCGCGCAAGCGTTCCAGGACGGCTCGGTGACGGTATTGGCCGAGGCGGGCAAGCCGTTGATGGATCGCGCCATGAACGCGATGCTTTCGACGCTGAAGAAGCATACCGGGGGCGGTGCTTCCGCCTGAAACCCGCCACCTCCGCGTTCCAAAAGGGCTATAGGTTACATCCCGGTAACGATCCACAATTGCGTTGATCTGACGACAACAGGGGCAATCCGAGGCGTGACACGCGGCTTGGTGAACGGCTCTACATGAGTAGTTGTAACTACTCAGCGAGCAGATCAAATAAAGGGTAACTGCTCAGATCGCCGCTGAAATGCGTCAGATCAAGGCAAAAAATGTGATCGTTACAGGGATGTAACTTATTAGGGCAATGCAGGAGCAATTGCCGGTTTACGAGTGTAAATGACCATTTTTGAACGCAGAGCTGGCGCATTTCAGCGGTTAGCTGAGCAGTTACGAGTAGTTACCGATAATTTTGGTATAGTGCGCGCGCCAGCAGTCGATCGCTGCTGGCGCATTTTTATGTCTATAGGAGGCTGTCGGATTTAGGAGTAATCTACTGCGGCAGTAGGGAATCGGTCTATTTTTCCGATCTTTTTTGTTAAATAGTCACCACTATTCGCCTCAAAAGATCGAAAAACTCGCCTCGATTCCCCACTGCCTCGCTACGATTCCCTAAACCCGACAGCCTCCTAGCCTCCGCCACCCAAAGGCCGGATATTTCCGAGGTTTGGATGGCGGAGGCTATATTGTTCAGCGAGGTGAGTCATGGCGGAAAGAATGACCGATTCCGGTCTGAAGATCGAGGATCTTGTAGAAGGCGAGGGCAGTGTCGCGAATGCAGGAGACAAGGTCTCGGTGCATTACACTGGTTGGTTGACCGATGGGAGCAAGTTCGATTCCAGCGTGGACAGAAACGAACCCTTCCAGTTTCCACTCGGTGGTGGTCGGGTGATACGCGGCTGGGACGAGGGCGTCCAGGGGATGAAGCCCGGAGGCAAGCGCAAGCTCACGATCCCGCCGCAGCTGGGATACGGCGCGGCGGGTGCCGGTGGGGTGATCCCGGGTAATGCGACCCTGGTCTTCGAGGTCGAACTGCTGGAGATCCTTTGACGCGCTCGCGGCTCGTCAGCGACGAGCAACTGCAAGCGCAGGTCGCGCGCGCGCTGGATGAGGACATCGGCAGCGGCGATCTGACCGCCGCGCTGATACCGGCGGACGCGCTCTCCGAGGTGAACGTGGTATGCCGGGAGGCGGCGGTGATCTGCGGCCGTGACTGGTTCGACGAGGTCTTTCGTCAGCTCGATGCGGATATCCGCGTGGACTGGTCGGTCACGGATGGCGATCGCGTGGCCGCCGATAAGCGGATCTGCCGTCTGCATGGTAATACCCGCGCGATTCTGAGCGGCGAGAGAACCGCGCTGAATTTCCTGCAAACCCTGAGCGGCACCGCCAGCCGCGCATGGCACTACGCCGAGCAGGTTGCCGATCTCGACGTGCGCCTGCTGGATACGCGCAAGACTCTGCCGGGTCTGCGCCGGGCGCAGAAATACGCGGTGCGTTGCGGTGGCTGCGACAATCACCGCGTCGGCTTGTTCGACGCGATCCTGATCAAGGAGAACCACATCATGGCGGCGGGATCGATCAGCGCGGCGGTCACCGCCGCGCGGCATCTCTCCCCCGACGTGTTGATCGAGGTAGAGGTGGAGACTCTCGCGGAACTCGATGAGGCACTGCGGGTCGAAACGCCGAGGATACTGCTGGACAACTTCTCGTTGCGGGATTTGCGCGAGGCAGTATCGCGTACCGCCGGCCGGGCCCGCTTGGAAGCGTCGGGCGGCATGACCATGGAGCGGTTGCGGGAGGTCGCGGAAACCGGCGTAGACTTCATCTCCATCGGCACGCTGACGAAAGACATTCGGTCCGTCGATTTGTCGATGCGATTCGTGACGCATGCCTGAGTGGCGGCTTTTTTCTCTTGTTTACTATTCTTCAGAGGTAGATTCATGCGATTCATTTCTTTATCGGTACTCTCCGTGGCCATGCTGGCTGCCCAGGGGCTCTCGGCGTCGGAGCTGGAGACCCCGGCCCAGCAATACAGCTATACCATTGGTCAACGCATCGGTCAGTTGCTGAAAGGTCAGGTGATTGGCGAACTGGACAGCAAGGCGTTTGCCTCGGGAGTCGATGATTACCTGAAAGGCATGCCCGCCCGTTTGAGCAAGGATCAGATGTCGGCGGCGCTGAAGCAGGCCCGCGAGAAAGCCGCCGAGGCGCGCAAGAAGCAGGCCAGCGAGGCGGTGGAGAAAGGCAAGCGCTTTCGCGAGGAGAACGCGAAGAAGGCGGGCGTCACGACACTGGACAACGGCCTGCAGTACGAGGTATTGACCGCCGGCAGTGGTGAAAAACCCAAGGCCAGCGACAAGGTCGAGGTCAATTACCGTGGCACCCTGATCAACGGCAAGGAGTTCGACAGCTCCTATGCGCGCGGCAAGCCGGCGCAGTTCTCGCTGAAAGGCGTGGTTCCCGGTTTTCGCGAGGCTATCACGCGCATGCGACCCGGCGCGAAATGGCGCGTCGTGATGCCGCCGGAACTGGCCTATGGCGAGCGCGGCGCCGGTCGTGACATCGGTCCGAACGAGACCTTGATCTTCGAAATCGAGTTACTGAAGGTCGTCAAGTAATCCTCTCGGACAGCCTTCTGGCCTTCGTGCTTTGAGTCAGTCGCCGCCAAGCGGACTCGCTTGGCGGCGACCTCATTCATCCCTCAACCAACCGATCTCCCGGGCCGTTATCTTCTTCACCAGGCAG
>JALULB010000357.1 GCA_027041035.1 Sedimenticola sp.
GGCTTGAATGCCTTGGGTGTCCACGCCGAGGCCACGCCCGATGGCATGCGTATCCGGGGAGGCGGGCTGCATGGCGGCGATGTCGACAGCCATGGCGATCACCGCATCGCGATGGCCTTCGCGATGCCCGCGTTGCGCGCCACCGGCACCATCCGTATCGCCGACTGCGCCAATGTGCGTACCTCGTTTCCCGATTTTGTCGCGCGCGCCGCCAAAAGCGGCCTGGCGATCACCCAGAAGGAAGGCTGACATGCCACATATCGTTACCATTGACGGCCCCAGTGGCTCCGGGAAGGGCACCATCGCCAGTCTGGTAGCCGAGAAACTCGGTTGGCGCACGCTCGACAGCGGGGCTTTGTATCGCCTCGTGGGCCTCGCGGCGGAACGCGCCGGCATCGCGCCGGACGATGTGCCCGCCTTGCAGAAGCTGGCGAAGAACATGGACGCGGTGTTCCGCGACGGTCATGTGTTTCTCGACAATATCGATGTCACCGATGCGATCCGCACCGAACAGGCGGGTAACGCGGCGTCCAAGATCGCGACCATTCCCGAGGTGCGCGAGGCACTGCTCAGCTGGCAGCAGGGTTACGTGCGCGAGCCGGGACTGGTCGCCGAGGGACGGGACATGGGGACCGTGATCTTCCCCGAGGCGCGGGCCAAGATATTCCTTACCGCATCGGCCGGGAAACGCGCCGAAAGGCGCTATAAGCAATTGAAGGAAAAGGGGCTCGATGTTAATATGGAGAGTCTAGTGGAAGAAATTTCCATGCGGGACGAACGGGACGCGCGGCGTGCCGTATCGCCGCTGAAGGCCGCGCCGGACGCGCTGTTGCTGGATTCATCCAACATGGCGGTCGACGAGGTAGTGGAAAAGGTGCTCGGTTACGTCAAGGAACGTATCCCCGGGCTGTGATTCAGTGATCGCCACGCGGATCGACCGGTTTGTTCCGGCCATCGGCGTGGCGATTTGTGTTCAACCAACCCGGTGGCCTTCTGGCCGCCAACCCAGCGAAGAATGCGCGTGGCGCATCAGGATTTAACCGAAATGAGCGAAAGCTTTGCAGAACTGTTTGAAGAGAGTGTAGCCAATACCCAGCTGAAGCCGGGGGCTATTGTTATCGGCACGGTCGTCGAAATCGGCCAGGACTACGTCGTCGTCAATGCCGGCTTGAAGTCCGAGGGCCTGATCCCGCGCAGCGAGTTCCTGAACAAGGACGGCGAACTGGAGGTGCAGGTAGGCGATCAGGTCGAGGTTGCCCTGGATGCCGTCGAGGATGGCTCCGGCGCCACCCGTCTGTCGCGCGAGAAGGCCAAGCGTAATCAGGCTTGGATCCGTCTCGAAAAAGCTTTCGAAAACGACGAGATCGTCACCGGTCGTATCAGCGGCAAGGTCAAGGGCGGTTTCACCGTCGAACTGGACGATATTCGTGCGTTTCTGCCGGGCTCGCTGGTCGATGTCCGTCCGGTGCGCGATACCGCGTATCTGGAAGGCAAGGAGCTCGAATTCAAGGTTATCAAGCTGGACCGTCGCCGCAGCAACGTCGTGGTTTCACGTCGCGCGGTGGTCGAGAAGGAATACAGCGCGGAGCGCGAAGCGCTGCTCGAAAGCCTGGCCGAGGGTCAGGAAGTCAAGGGTATCGTCAAGAACCTCACCGATTACGGCGCGTTCGTCGATCTGGGCGGCATCGATGGCCTGTTGCATATCACCGACATGGCCTGGAAGCGCGTCAAGCATCCTTCCGAGATCGTCGAGATCGGTGACGAGATCACCGTTCGGGTGCTGAAGTTCGATCGCGAGCGCAACCGCGTTTCTCTCGGTCTGAAGCAGATGGGCGACGATCCGTGGTCGAATGTCGCGCGTCGCTACCCGGAAGGCACGCGCCTGTTCGGCAAGGTCACGAACATCGCCGACTACGGCTGTTTCGTCGAGATCGAGGAAGGCATCGAAGGCTTGGTGCATGTC
>JALULB010000358.1:0-10558 GCA_027041035.1 Sedimenticola sp.
GCGGTCATACCTTTGTCATCACCTTTGGCGGCGAGGCACTGGAGTCCAGCGGCTTCGACAGCCTGATCCACGACATCGCGCTGCTCGGCGCGCTCGGCGTGCGCGTCGTGCTGGTGCATGGCGCGCGGCCGCAGATCGAGGAGCGCCTGAACCAGCGCAACGCGGATATGTTCTACGAGAACGGCATCCGTGTCACCGACAGCGAGGCGCTGATCTGCGTGAAGGAAGCGGCCGGCGCGGTACGTGTCGAGATCGAGGCGCTGCTGTCGATGGGCGTGGCGAACTCGCCGATGGCCGGCGCGCGTATCCGTGTCGCCTCGGGCAATTTCGTCACCGCGCGGCCGATCGGCGTGCGGCATGGCATCGACTACCAGCACACCGGTCGGGTGCGGCGCGTGGATGTCGCCGCGATCGATGAGCGCCTGGACAGTGGCGCCATCGTGCTGATTCCGCCGATCGGCTACTCGCCCACCGGCGAGGTGTTCAACCTGACCGCCGCGGAAACCGCGTCCGAGGTCGCGGTGGCGATCGGCGCGGACAAGCTGATCGCGCTGGTCGAGGGCAAGGGGCTGCGCGACCAGCGGCGCGGCATCATCTCGTCGCTGACGCCGGCCGAGGGCGAGAAGCTGCTGAAGCGGCGCAAGTCGCTGTCCGAGGATCTGCGCCAGCACCTGGCCGCCGCGATCGACAGTTGCCGGCGCGGGGTGCGCCGCTGTCACCTGATCCGCCGCGACCAGGATGGCGCGCTGTTGAGCGAGCTGTTCACCCGCGACGGCGCGGGCACCCTGATCTCCGGCGATGATTACCAGCACCTGCGCGCGGCGCGCATCGACGACGTGATCGGCATCCTGGAGCTGCTGCGCCCGCTGGAGGAGAGCGGCGCGCTGGTGCGGCGTTCGCGCGAGTTGCTGGAAACCGAGATCGATCGCTTCGTGGTAATCGATCGCGACGGCATGATCATCGGCTGCGCGGCGCTCTATCCCTACCCCGACGAGCAGGTCGGCGAGCTGGCCTGCCTGGCGGTACACGACGACTACCGTGGCCGGGACATCGGCCAGCAACTGCTGGACGCGGTGGAGCGGATCGCGCGCGCGCAGCATTTGCGGCGTCTCGTGGTACTGACCACCCAGACCTCGCAATGGTTTCAGGAACGCGGTTTTCGACCGGCCTCGCTGAGTGATTTGCCGCATCCGAAGCGCGATCTGTACAATTACCGGCGCAACTCGAAGATCTTCATCAAACCACTCGACTGACGGCGGTGGCCGTCGGCCGGCTTTGCTCCCGAATAACAGTAGAAACGCTCATGGCTCACGGTTCCCGCAAGGCAGTCATCACCGCGATCATCTCGAACGGCCTGGTGACCGTCATCAAATTCTTCGCCGCGATCGTCAGCGGCTCGGCCTCGATGCTCAACGAGGCGGTGCACAGCCTGATGGATACGCTGAACCAGGCACTATTGTTCGCCGGCCTGCGTGAATCGGCCAAGCCCGCCGACCAGCGTTACGCCTTCGGCCACGCGCAGAAGAAGTACCTGTGGAATCTGTGGAGCGCGATCGGTCTGTTCTCCATCGGCGCGGGCCTGGGCCTGATGCATGCCTGGCATTCGCTGCACCAGGGACATGAGGCGGCGCCGGACGTGGTCATCGCCGGCATGACCCTGTCGCCGTTGTGGATCAACCTGATCGTGCTCGCGATCGCCTTCGCGCTGGAGGGCTATTCCTTCCTCGTCGCGATCAAGATGTTTCTGCGTTCGATGCACGCGCATGGCTACACCAGCCCGTTCCGTTATCTGGCCGAGGCCGACGACCCGACGCTGGTCGCGGTGGTGCTGGAGGATTCCGTGGCAATGCTCGGCCTGGCGTTGGCGGCGACCGGCATCCTGCTCAGCCACTGGAGCGGCAACTACCTGTGGGATATCGGCTTCTCGGCGCTGATCGCGGTGATGCTGGGCTTCGTCGCCTTCTTCCTCGGCGCGGTCAATATGCGTTTTCTGGCCGACATGCGCGATGCCCAGGCGGAGAAAGCCTTCATCAGCGTGGTCGACAAACACCCGGAGATCGAGCGCTATCACGATCTGCGCTCGATCATCATGGACGAAGAGCACACCGTGCTGGTCGCCGAGGTGGAGTTGCGCGAGGAGATGGTGACCTCCGGGCTGTTCGCGCGGATCGAGGCCGAGCGCCAGCGCATCCTCGACAGCGTGCCCGGCGCGAAGCGCGACGACGATGCGATTCGACAATACGCCGCGACGCGCGCCTCGGTACAGGTGACGCTGGCGCGGGTCGAGGAGATCATCGACGAGATCGAGGCCGAGATAAAAGCCATCGCCCCACAGGTCGCGCATATCACCCTGGAGACCGAGGGCATATCCGGCAAGCCGGAAGAAGTCGCGCCGCCGGTCGCCTGACCCGCACCGTCATGCCGCCTACGCCGCCCTTGCCGCCGCGACGTATCTGCGTCGCGCCGATGCTGGACTGGACGGACCGCTATTTCCGCTATTTCGCCCGCCTGATCAGTCGCCGTTGCTGGCTGTACACCGAGATGGTGACGACCGCTGCGTTGCTGCATGGCGACGCGCGACGCTTTCTGCGATTCGACCCGATCGAGCACCCCATCGCGCTCCAACTCGGCGGCAGCGAACCCGATGCGCTGGCGCAAGCCGCGCGGCTCGGCGAGCAAGCGGGTTTCGACGAGATCAACCTGAATCTGGGCTGCCCGTCGGACCGGGTTCAGGCCGGTCGTTTCGGCGCCTGCCTGATGCGCGAGCCCGGGCTGGTCGCCGAGGGCATCGCCGCGATGGTCGCCTCGGTCGATATCCCGGTCACGGTGAAGACCCGCATCGGCGTGGATCACAACGACAGCTATGAAGAACTCAGCGCGCTGGTCGATAAGCTCTCCATTGCCGGCTGCCGAACCTTCATCATCCACGCAAGAAAGGCCTGGCTAAAAGGACTCAGCCCGAAGGAGAATCGCGAGATCCCGCCGCTGCGCTACGAGATCGCGCATCGCTTGAAGCAGGACTTCCCCAATCTTGAGCTTATCGTGAACGGCGGCATCACCAACCTGGACGCGGCCGCCGCGCAACTCGAACGGGTCGATGGTGTTATGATCGGGCGCGAGGCCTACCACAACCCCTGGCTGCTGGCCGATGTCGACCGACGCTTCCACGGCGATGAAACGCCACCGCCCGAACGGCGTCAGATCATCCAGCGCCTATTACCTTTTATCGAGAGCGAGTTGGCCTCTGGCGTGCCGTTGCAGCGCATCAGCCGGCATATTCTCGGCCTGTTTCAAGGCCAGCCGGGCGCGCGCCGCTGGCGACGCCATCTTTCAGAGAACAGTCATAAGAAAAATGCCGATACCACCGTCATCGTCGAAGCGTTGCGCTACATACGCCCCGGCGGGACCACAACTGACTAAGATTGCTTATGAAATTGAATAGCCGAATCGCCCTGTTATCACTCAGCCTGGGCATGCCACTGCTTGCGACACCAGCCGCGCATGCCGAAGCCACTTTTACCAACACTGTAAGACTCTACGAAAACGCGGTACAGCGGGTCGAGAACAAGGAATACGACGCCGCGATCATCCAACTGCGCAACATCCTGCAGATCGATCCCAACCATCTGTCCGCGCGTATCCTGCTGGGCAAGGCCCGGCTGTTCTCCGGCAACGCCGCCGCCGCGCAGAAAGAGTTGGAGTTCGCGCGCAAGCTGGGCGCCGACAAATCGCTGATCGCGATTCCGCTGGTGCAGGCGATGACCGCCCAGCACAAGTACCAGGAGGTACTCGATACCTTCGATCCGGATCAGTACCCGTTGAAGGTCGCGGCGGCACTCTACACCAAGCGCGGTATCGCGCTGATCGAGCTGAATCGCCTGGATATGGCCGAGGAAGCCTTCGAGAAGTCTCTACTCATCCAGCCCGGTTCGGCGCAGGCCACCGCCGGTCTCGCGCTGGTGCATCTGCGCACCGGCCACTTCAACAAGGCCGACGAAAAGCTCAACGAGGCGCTGGCGATCGACCCGGAGAACCCGGATGTCTGGATGGTCAAGGCGTCCATCGCCTATGCGCGCAATGACCTGTTCAACGCAGTACAAGCCTACGACAAGGTCATCGCCAAGATTCCCTTCCACCATGGCGCGCGTATCGCCCGCGCCTCCGCGCTCATCGATCTGGGTCGCTACGAACTCGCCGCGAAGGATCTGAAGGACCTGCATCGCTCCGCGAAATGGGATCCGCAGACCGGCTACCTGCTCGCCATCGCGCTGGAAAAGCTCGGTCGCACGGATGAATCCAAGGAGGCACTGAATGCCGCCGCCGACGCAATCGGCAAGGTCGACAAGGAAACCCTGAAGGAGCACACGCCGTCACTGCTGCTGTCCGGGGTGGTCACCTACAGCAACAAGCAGTTCGAGGAATCCTATAAGTATCTCAGCGAGTACCTGAAACGCTTTCCCTCCCATCTCGGCGCGCGCAAGCTGCTGGGTTCCGTGCTGCTGTCCATGGGCGAGGCGCGCAAGGCGGTGAACGTTCTGCAGCCCGCCGCGATAGACGGGCACGCCGACGTGCGCCTGTACACCCTGCTGGGCAGTGCCTACGCCAAGGTCAGGCAATACGGGCGGGCCGCCGAGGCCTTCAAGTCCGCGCTGAAACTTCAACCTGGCGACCCCGAATTGCTGACGCAGCTGGCCAATGCGCGCCTCTCCACCGGCAACAACCGTCAGGCTATCAAGGATCTGGAAAAGGCCGTGGGCCAGACCTTGCCCGCGAGCAACGCCACCTTTCTGCTTGCCACGCTGCATTTGGGCAATCATAACCTGCCGCGTGCCCGGGAAGTCGCCGAAGCGATGGTGGACAAGGATCCCGGAAACAAAGCCGCCAAGAACCTGTTGGCCTCGGTGTATATGGATCAAGGTGATTTCGCCAAGGCGCGAAGCCTGTACACCAGTCTCATTCGAGACGATGACGACTATTGGCCAGCGCATATCAACCTGGCCAAGCTGGACTGGCTCGAAGGCCGCAAGGACAGCGCGAGAAGGCGCCTGAACGAACTGCTGCTGGCGCGACCCAACTATATCCGCGCGATGATCGGCCTGGCGCGTATCGAGCAGGATGAAGGCAATATGCCCGCCGCCGTCCGCTGGCTGGAGAAAGCCAGCGGCATCGACAAAACGCATGTCGTGGCGAACACCCAGTTGATCGACCTCTACCTGCGCATGGGCGAGAAGGACAAGGCGCTGGACGTAGCCTTGACCCTGAAAGGAGAACACCCCGAAGAGCACCGCACCCTGCTTGCGCTGGCGAAGGCCTACCTGGCAAACGGCCAGATGTCCCAGGCCGCCACCTTATTGAAGCGCATGACCACGCTGGCGAGCTATAACCCGGAACACCTGATCGAGATTGCCCGGCTCCAGTTGCGCGCCGGCTTTCCGGACGATGCCCGCTGGAGCCTGGAGAAATCACTGGTTGCCGACAACAGTAACCTGGAGGCGCGCGCGCTGCTGGTACAGATCGCGCTGGACAAGGATAACTACCGTGGCGCCGACAACCAGCTCGCGCAGATGACCGCGCTGTTCCCCGAGATACCGCTGACCGATATCCTGCGTGGCGACTTCTATATGAAGCAGGCCCAGTACGCGACCGCCGAGACCTTTTATCGCACCGCGTTGTTCAAGGTACCGGACCCGCTGGTTAACGCGCGGCTGTTTCGCAGCCTGATGGCCCAGAATCGCCTCGACGACGCGGTTGCCCAGCTGAAAGACTGGACCGGGCAGCACCCGAAGGACATTGGCGGCAAGCGCATGCTGGCCGAAGCCTTGCACCAGAGCGGCCGGCTCAGGGAGGCGAAGGGCCTCTACCTGGAACTCCTGAAGGCCTATCCGGACGATCCCGACCTGACCAACAACCTCGCCAACCTGTACATGGCGCTGGGCGACCCCGGTGCCATCAAGCTGGCAAAACGCGCCTACGAGCTTTCGCCGTCCAACCCGAACACCATCGATACGCTCGGCTGGCTGTACGTCAAGGCGGGCGACTACGAAACCGGGCTCAATTACCTGCGCGATGCCCACTCTCGCGACGCAAAATCCAGTGAGATTCGTTATCACATCGCGGTCGCGCTGGAGGGTCTCGGCCGCATGGACGAAGCGCGCCGTCAGCTCATGAAGGTAGTAGCGAAAAACCAGGAGTTTCCAGGAAAAGAAGATGCAAAGCGACGCCTGAGCATGCTCCAGCAACGCTAAACGCTATTCGAGGGTTCTTCGGACGGCGCAGGGAAGCGCCGCCGCGACAGTTGTATAGCACACCGCATGAATGTAAATATTCTTGACAATAGTGTCAGCATTTAAGACTTCGATAAGCCATTGTATTCCCTCTAGTATATGAATTTCTGGCGAATTTTTTCGTCATCCTACCCAAATTCCCGTCAAGATTTTTAACACTTACTTCACCTTGCCTAGCGGCGACGGGTGCTTATCCGCACCAGCAGGAATGTTCAGCTTTTCATAATATATTGCAACACCAACAACACAACTCATTGATTACTCTATACTTTCCAAACGAAAAGCCTCTCACTACCCCCAACCGGCAAGAGCAGTACCTATGAGCATCCGAATCATTGATAAACTGGCACGATACGTGCTTAAGAGATAAAGGGAAATTACACAAAGGTTGGCACAATGAAAAAAAATCTTATTCTTACTATATTGACACTTGCTGGTGCTTCGGCCCTGAGTCAGGTCGAGGCCGCGAATACGTGGTCCTTTACTTCTGGAAACAACAATTGCGTTGGCGGCAACTGTACGACAGGATGGACGAACTACGGCGATACGGTCACCTATGGCAGTACCGCCGGCACGCCGAGCGCCAATGTTGAAACTTCCGCGTGGGTCAATAACGGATCGGGTACCTCCGGCACGTTGGATTCGGCGCGCATGCGACGCTTTGGCGGCGGCATGGGCGTGCATACCTCCGGCGAACCATACCAAGCACCGAACCACGGCTTTGACAACAGCAACGGCTTCGAAACCGTCCTGCTGGATTTCGGCCCGAACAACGAGGTTTCACTCAACGAGATCTGCATCGGTTACGGCTCGGACGAGGGCTACGACACCGATCTGTCGATTGCCGCCTTCACCGGCAACGGCCCGGTCGATCTGAATGGCGCATCCTACGACACCCTGCTGAGCAATGGCTGGACCGACATCGCACAGCTGGCAAATCTTCAGAACTACCAGATGTATAACTTCAACGCCGGCGGCGTGAAGAGCCGCTACTGGCTGGTCGGCGCGTACAACCCCGCCCTGGATTCCGCATCCCAGGGCTGGTCCACCGGAAACGATTTCTTCAAGCTGGAATTCGTGGGCGGCGACGTGTTCGATTGCCCTCCCGGCAGCACACAGAACGGCTGCGGTGGTGGCGGTGGTGGACAGGTTCCTGTCCCCGGCACCCTGCTGCTGATGGGTGTTGGTCTGGCGCTGACAGGCGCCAGCCGACGCAACCGAAAGCAATAACAACAATAAAGCTTACCTTGAGCCCGGTCCTGGACCGGGCTTTTTTATGCGCGCAAGCCCGCGCCCAAGCGACAACCACGAATAATTTATGCTAACATAGCTAAAAATTATGGTAACTACTCAGCTAGCCGCTGAAATGCGCCAGCTCTGCGTTCAAAAATGGTCATTTACACTTGTAAACTCACATTTTCTGCCTTGATCTGACGCATTTCAGCGGCGATCTGAGCAGTTACCCTTTGATTTGATCTACTCGCTGAGTAGTCACAAATTATGAATCGTTAGTTGGAGGAACCCATGTCAATCGAACGTATCGTCCTGGCATTCGCCGGAACCGTCATCCTGGTCAGCTTGGCGCTGGCGCATTACGTCAGCCCGGCCTGGCTCTGGTTGACGACCTTCGTCGGGCTGAACCTGCTGCAATCCGCCTTTACCGGCTTCTGCCCCCTGGCGACCATGCTGAAGAAGATGGGCAAGCAATCCGGACACGCTTTCTGAGCATCGGCTTGATCCAGACCGCGATCAAGCCGCGGATGGCTTGATCGCGGACTTCTAACCCGGAAAATTCATGCATTGCACGCGCCCTCGCTTGCCTCTTGATTACACAAGACATTTTCTTCAGTTGCGCGTAATCGCGGATACGCGACGCCTTCAGAAAATCCCTTGTGTAATCAATATGCTGCGCGATCATCACGCGAATTCATGAAATTTCCGGTCTAAAAGGCACTCAATCCGACTCTACCGGCTCGGCAGTGAGATCGTGCTCGCTAGCACCGGTGATTCTGACCTCGACAAAATCTCCCGGTTGCAAATCCCACTCACAATCCAATAGTACGTTGCCATCGATCTCGGGTGCATCCCAGGGACCACGCGCGACGATATGCCGTTCATTCACCTCGTCCACCAGCACAACCACCTTCCGACCCACCTTCTGCTGTAGTTTGGTTCTGCTGATGTCGGCCTGCTCCGCCATGAAACGGGCCAAGCGCTCCTGCTTCTCCGCCTCGGGTATCGCGCCATCCAGGTCGTTGGCCGCCGCGCCATCGACAGGCGAGTAGGTGAACGCGCCGACCCGGTCCAACCGGGCTTCACGTAGAAACAGCAGCAAGCGCTCGAAGTCATCCTCGCTCTCGCCCGGAAAACCCACGATAAAGGTGCTGCGCAAGGTCAGTTCGGGACACTGGTGGCGCCATGCGGCAATCCTGTCGAGCGTCTTCTCGGTTGCCGCCGGACGCCGCATGGCTCTCAACAAAGGCAGGCTGGCGTGCTGAAGCGGCATGTCCAGGTAAGGAAGTATCGCACCATCCGCCATCAACGGGATCAGCTCATCGACATGCGGATAGGGGTAGACATAGTGCAATCGCACCCAGGCGGGCAGTTCCGCAAGCATTGATGCCAGTTCAGTGATCCGACTGCGCACCAGACGACCATTCCAGAAATCGGGACGATACTTGAGGTCCACACCGTAGGCGCTGGTATCCTGAGAGACTACCAACAGCTCCCTTACCCCGCTGTCCACCAGGCGCTCGGCCTCGCCCAACACCTCGCCGGCCGGTCGACTGACGAGATCGCCGCGCAATGCGGGGATGATGCAGAAGCTGCATCGATGACTACAGCCCTCGGAAATCTTCAGGTAGGCGTAGTGGCGTGGTGTCAGCTTGATACCTTGCGGCGGCAACAGATCGAGGAATGGATCATGCGGCGCGGGCAGATGCTCGTGTACATGTGTCATGACCTCTTCATAGGCATGCGGACCGGTAATCGCCAACACGTTAGGACAACGCCGGAGAATCGATTCCGGCCTGGCGCCGAGACAACCCGTGACGATCACCCGGCCGTTCTCTTGCATCGCCTCGGCAATGGCGTCCAACGATTCCTCCACGGCGGCATCGATGAAACCGCAGGTGTTGATGATGACCAGATCCGCCTCGGCATAACTGGCGCTGGTGGTATAGCCCTCGGCTCTCAGCTGGGTAAGAATGCGTTCGGAATCCACCAGCGCCTTGGGGCACCCCAGACTGACGAACCCTATGGTCGCCGCGTGTTCCATGACCTCAGTGCTCCAGTTGAAACAGGGTTGATCGGAATCGATTCAATACCTCGTCCTGCCCTTCGAGCAATTTGAACAATGCGATCATGCACTGCTTTGGCAGACCGTCGCGATAGTCCGGGGCATGGCGAACAAGGTACAGCAGATGTTCCAGCGCATCCTCGTACTCATCCGCGATCACCAGGCTGCTCGCCAGTTGAAAGCGTACATCCGGATCATCGCTGGACTCCAGTCTGGTCAGCAATTCGTTCTGGTCGGCGCTCTGTATCCCTGTCTGCATGATAATCAGATGGGCATGCAAGCTTGACAGTTCGTCATGTGTTTTCAATTCGTCCGGCAGCGCTTCGAGTATCGCCAAGGCATCATCGATACGTTGCCGACGCATCAGCAGCTTCACCATCAGCACCGGATACCGGGGCTCCTCCGGCATTGACACGGCGGCCTCGGCCAAGACGCGCAACGCTTCATTGGGCTTGCCAGCCTGCCACAAGCGTAACGCTGATTCGATCGCCGGCTCTGCGGCATCGCCAAGATGCCGATCGAAGATCCGCGCATAGTCAGCCTCTGGCTGTACACCATGGAATGTCTCGATCTCCCGGCCATGCCGAAACAGCTTGAACACCGGCAGGCTGCGGATATTCAGTTGACTGGAAAGCCGAGGGTTTTCGTCGGTATTGACACTCACCAGCAGGAAACGCCCCTCGAATTGTTTCGCCGTGCGTATCAGCAACTCGCGCTGGCGCAGGGAGGGCCCCACCCATGGCGCCCAGAAATCGACCGCCACCAAGCCGTTTCGTGAGTTCTGAAGTACCAGCTCATCGAAGTTGCCTTGGGTACCTTCAAGGATATAGCGCGGATTCTTTGGCATAGGCAAACACGATCCCGGCGGATTTTGGGTGAGGATAAGGCGCGGTTCGCACTGTTCGGCGACACGCCACACGGATAAAAATTGATCCAGATTAATTACAGCCAACCAGATCAGGGCATCATAATATAG
>JALULB010000358.1:10568-19049 GCA_027041035.1 Sedimenticola sp.
AATAATAGGCATATAAATTTATTATGACTTATATTATTACCTATAAAACAATATGTTACATTAGACATATCGAGAGAACACAGAACAATCAAGTGATTGTCAGTATGGAGTAACTATGTAATTATCCTTAGTCAACTAAGCAATATCATAGCAGTCAGTAGCCGTATCCATGACGAAGAGATCAATCATGAACAAAAACCCTACCGCTATCGAAAAAGATGAATGCTGCAATTTCGGCAAGGTATGCAACGACCTGCCGAGTATCTGCATTATACTTCAGATCATCGCCGTGCTCGGCTTGGTCGGCGTGCTGGGTTACCTGTTTGTCGCGCAGGAGCTGCTCAGCTAACCCCCTCCGAAAGCACTTTGACCTCAACTCGATGAGTACCTCACCTCCTCCGTGGACACCTTTCGGCACTATCGAGAGAACCCCGCCGAACGGTTGATAATCGACACGACAGTGGCGGATGCCCCGCCGCTGTTTATGCTCGTCGCCCATGAATTTTCGGCCACTGCGGCCGCCCCTCGTATCCTTTTGCACGATGCCGCGTTGCTCGTCGTTGCGGGGAAAGCAGCCCCACGCCCCCCACGCGCCAAGGACGAGACGGCGCACACTGAGATATACCTCGCGTGGATGACGAAGCGATAACGCGAAGAGCATTCCCCTGCTGTCGACAGGATCAGCGTGCAAGACGATGTTATCATCGATATACATATCCACGAGCCCCAACGAGTAGACCATCATGAACATCCTGCTGGCGAATCCACGCGGTTTCTGCGCGGGAGTCGATCGAGCCATTGAGATTGTGGAACGCGCACTGGAGATCTTCGGCGCGCCGATCTATGTCCGTCACGAGGTCGTGCACAACCGCTTCGTCGTGGATACGTTACGCGAAGCCGGCGCGGTTTTCGTCGCCGAGGTAAGCGACGTACCCGACGGCGGAACGGTTATCTTCAGTGCCCACGGTGTATCCAGGGCCGTGCGCGAGGAGGCGGAGAATCGCCGGCTACAGATATTCGACGCCACCTGCCCGCTTGTGACCAAGGTGCATCTAGAGGTCGCTCGCTATTGCCGCAACCACATAGAGGTCATCCTGATCGGGCACCGAGGTCATCCGGAGGTCGAGGGCACAATGGGTCAGTATCGCTGCGAGAACCAACCCGGCAGTGGCATCTACCTGGTCGAAACCACGGCGGATGTTGATAAACTGGAGGTAAGGCATCCCGACAAGCTGGCCTATGTCACGCAAACCACCTTATCCGTCGATGACACCACCAAGGTCATCGATGCGCTGAAGGCACGCTTTCCCGCCATCCATGGCCCAAAGAAAGACGACATCTGCTACGCCACGCAAAACCGCCAGAACGCGGTGAAGAAGCTGGCGCAAAGCTGCGATGTGGTGCTGGTGGTGGGTTCCCCGAACAGTTCCAACTCCAACCGTCTCAGAGAGATCGTGGAACATCAAGGCCATCCGGCTTACCTGATAGACGGCGCCGAGGACATTCAGCCAGAATGGCTGGCGTCAGCCAAAAGCGTGGGCGTGACCGCTGGAGCCTCGGCGCCAGAGGTGCTGGTCAGCCAGGTCATGGATCGCCTGAAATCCTGGGGAGCTGAACATATCGAGGAAATCAGCGGCCGCGCCGAATCCATGTTCTTCTCACTGCCGAAGCCACTCCGCAAGCCCGATCACCAGGGGTGATCACCGTTACCAGCAACCGTCACCCAAGGTACCATTTCCCGTCTTGGTGCCAAGGTGGTCGACAAAGAAGCCAGTGCAGGCAGAATCGCCCGCCTGTGGCCCGCCTGATTTTGGTGTAATGCTTACGCTAAAACGGGTTGCATTGTTCGTGACGTTGACCGCAAAATCATAGTACCTCGCCACGGATGTGGCTGAATTCGCGTTCCATTCAGCGTTATCCAGTCCGAGGTTGGCGATATCCGACAGACTGTTGCTGGCCACCGCCAGGTAGACGCCGCGACGACTGCGATACTGCTCCTCCGCCAAGGCCAACTTGGTCGCCGCCGCCTTGGCCTCCACGCGACGGGATTTTTGCATCTGCGAGGTATAAACCGGGTAAGCAATCGCGGCCAGAATGGACAAGATCGCCACTGTCACCATCAATTCGATCAACGTCAACCCCGCCAATCTACGCACCGTCACGCTCCCGCTGCTTCGCGCGCCGCAAAATACGTATCTCCGTTATCGTCCGGGCATTCCCCTTTCCCGTGGAAAACTTGATCTTGACAATATCGCCTCGACGGATGCTCGACAACGTTCCCCAGCGGGCCTTGCTCAACCAGACCCTTACCCCGGAAGCAAGACGATAACCTTCGTCGTCGATCCATATGCGGCGTTTCAACCTGTCGATTTCATCGACACTGCCCAGTTCCGGGACACGTGTGAGTACCGACCGCAATCCACCGGTATTTGCCGCCACGGGATGCACGCCGGGACTACTCTTTCCGACAAACGTGGCGTCCTCTGCTCGAAGGTACCCCATCGAGGTCAATAGTAACAAGCAGGCCGGCAATAGATATCGTTTGAACATTGTGCTGATACTCCCATAGACGGAACTAGAAGTTGAAACGGCCCCAGGCGCTACGCAGGCCCTTCTGGCTGATCCCTTGAATCGAACGTGATTCGACATTGGCACCGCTGGTGGTATCCACAGGCAGCAGCACGATGCCCGCGCCATGATCGCCGGTAACGATGGTCGGCTGCCAATAGATATCACCCGAGTGCACGCCCGAGACATTCTGCCCCGCTACCACGTCATCGCCGTTAAAAGTGCCATCCCCATCGACATCCAGGGCGATGAACGCCGGTTCCGCGCCAGTGACGTAGTTAGCCACCATCAACCAGCTCTCGCCAGCCGAATCACACTTATTCGATGTCGGTCCGGCGGCTTTCGGAGTCAAGGTCGACCAGACCAATAAATCACCGAACAGCAATGGAGAGGTAATGCCGCGTTCCCCATCCTCGACATAATCGATATACCAGCCCTTGTCGGGATTCGTGGCTGCTGAATAATCCACCAGGTTATGACTCAACAAACGCACGTCGAAAGTCGCTCCTCCGACGGTTTTGGTCGTCGTCGTGATCGTTTGCTCGACCAGGTCGGATCGCGTTTTCGGAGAAGAAGAGCCATCGTCCCAAACCGTGTAGAAACTGTGCTTGGTGGCGTCCGATTCGTCATCCACCGCGATCAGCTGCCCGCTGCTGAAGCTCACCAACAGGTTCGGCGCGGTAGATTCATCCCGCATATAAGGATGTTTGGCGACCGAAGGTTGCGCGGTGATGGCAGCGGGCGCGCCGCCAGTCGTCGGCGCCACGGATTGGCCGGGCGCGGTGGTGGCGGTAAAAAGCTTGCGCTTGGTGCCGTTCCAGGCGGATTCCGTCGCATTGGTCAGATCGAAGGTCCATAGGTTGCCCTTTACATCGCCGGCATAGACACGGTCGGCCCTGCCGTCACCGTTGATATCCGCCACCACCGGCGACGACATCCCGTTGCAATCACTCGCGGGATCGCTGCAATCGGAATTTACTGCGGTACCGACGCCAGAATCCAGCGTCGTGATCACGCTGCCGTCCGATAACTTGATGACAAAGATCTTCGCCCGGCCATCGCCGGTATTGTCATACCCATTCCCGACGATAACAGCCCAATCCTGGGCGGCATTGTTCAACTGAACGATGGTCGGCTGCGAATACGAGAATCCCATATCGGATTGACTGAATTCCCACAGCACCTTGGATGGTGCGGAGGAAGGCACGGAGAGTGCATCGGGATCGGTAATATCCAACGCGTACAGCCCCTTGCCGCCACCACCCAGCCCCCCGACCAACACGGTATGCCAATCGCCACCGAAATAGGCATCTCCAGCCGCAATCGTTTGATCGACATAATAGCGATGCTCGTAGTCCGCCTGGGCCAGCCAGTGCAAACCGAGACGATTATCGGAAGAGAACAGCGATTTGGGTATATAGGCGAACAGCTCCTCTCCGGTAGCCGCGTTGAAAGCATGCAGCATCCCGTCATTACTGCCAACATACACGACCTGGGTACGATTGACTCGCGCGGCGGCATTCGCCCAAGTCTGGTAAGAGGTCGTTTGCACTGGGGATACCGGCTTGCCGACAAATACCGGCGCCGAGTGAATAATGTCCCCCAAAACATGTCCATTGCGCTCGCGGAAACCTTGGGCGTTTGCCCCTTCGTTACTTCCATCGCCATGGAAATAATCGATCAGATCACTGAGAAAGGCAGTTCTCGCCGCCCCGGATGCCGGCGCATTGACGAGTAGATCAGCAATCTGGTCCGGGTGCAGTTCGTTGGCCGCCGGACTGGTATAATCCGCCGGCATCTTGAATTCGACCCCCTGACTACCGTTATAGGTCAGCAGGGTACGCGGATTGCTGTTCATGTTACGGGCAGCCAGTAGATCATCCGCATCCCATAGCGGCGTGAGACCAATACCACTGGCGCTCACCGGATAGGCGCTCAGCGAGCCAGTCCAATGAGTGGAATCGAAGCCTGCCTGAAATAGCTTCCCGCCAGCCTGGACACTCGTGGAGGTAACCGCAACGGCCGCCGCCGCCGACGCGCTACGCTCCTGGATATCACGAAACACCCTCTTCAACGCGGCGATCAAGTCATCCGCGTTCTGCGCGCTGAGAAACTGGCCACGCCCGTTCCATGCCGCGTGATACATATCATCGGCGCTCAGCGCCTCGCCATTGTGAGTAGAATTGGAAAGAGACGTCGGTGTCACCCAACCGCTGAAAGGTAGCGTGGCATCTGCGGGATCGACGCGTGGATCCACGTCGCCACTCAGCCCGAAAGCAATGGTATAGGTCACCATGTGCTGGCCTGGGTTGTTATCCACCCGGCCGGCATTTCGCGTAAAACCACCGCTCATGTCAGGTTCTGTAAGGAAGGTGGGGGCGACCCGATTCGCCATCGACGTAAAATCCCGCTGGTAGTAGTACATCGCAATATCCGCCAGGGTTCCGGATATGGAATCAGCGAAGGAGCCACTGTTGAAATAAGGCGGGCCGCTGGAGCTGGGCGTGGTATCAGGATCGGAGTATAACGAAGTAGAAAAACTCCCGTTACGCAGTCCGTCTGAGAACAGCAGGGTAAAGTTCTGCTGGCATTCACCGCCATCCGCGACCGACAGGAACGGCTGCGAAGGGTGCTTGTTTCCGGAACCGAACAACCCTTTCGTTCCCGTCTGGGTCAAACCGGCAAAATAACGCCCAGCATTGTCCAGCGCCTTACGCAAGGGCGTGCCCCCATCGGAGACCATGCGAAACATATTTTTCAGCAAGGCTTTTTTATTCGCCCGCGCTATCGCGATATCGGCGGCAGGCTTTCCCACCGTCAGGTCGTCCATGTCCTTGATCTCGACACCACCAACGCCGTTAGTTGTCGTTCCCCCATTGGCTTTATAGCGCTTGGTTAGATTGATGCCACCCAATCCGATACGCTCCTTCGATGTCCAGACCACCTCTGAAATCGCGCGGCGTACCACCAGTTCACGCCTGCTGTAATAAGTAAACCAGTTGGCATAGTTGGTCTGAGAGTTCGGCAGATTCGGGTTGCTGCTGGTAAGCGGCAATGCAGCGACAAAGCCGGAAGTCTGGCATTCCCCCGGGAATCCGGTAGCCGGGTTGGGAGGATCGGGAACTCCATTGCCATTGGCATCAACCCAGTTGTAGTAACGAATACCCGTATAGATCATTCTAAGCGCCCCATCCGACGCTCGAAATCGCAGATTGCCGGAATTATCCAAGGCTGGCGGCCAACCGAAAGCGGCCATGTTGACCCACAGCCCACCGCCTAGGTCTATCTCCCAGCCGGCACCAATATTCCGATAGCTGAAATCATCACGCCAATTCTCGGAGGTATTCCAGTAGTTTCCCGTCGCAACGAGATTCGTCGCGGAGCTACCCGCCGGCCATGGATTTGTCCGCGCCGCCGTCGGATCGGAGTCTGTGAAAGGATTGCCCGCGGAATCCTCGCCTTTCCATGGGGTATACGTTTGCGCGGGATTGTATGCAAGCCCGTTGCGGCAGACATCGGGCGGGCCAAAACCCAGGCTATCGGGAATATAGCTACGCGTCATGCTGCCTGAATCATCCAGCACGATCATGATATTCGGCGGCACGGCCTGGGCCAGAAACAATGGAACCTGCGAGAGTTCGCCAGGCGCCGACGCCGCCACTCCCACACCGGGAACGATGACGTATAAACCGGAAGCACAAGCCAACAGCCAGTGCCGAAACGAATGACCTATCTTCTTCATGAATCTCATCTTCATCTCCTGCCCACCGGTTCAAAGCGGTGTCTGGTAGTTACTTTGCAGCACGTAACGTGCATTGGCGTCTTTACCCCAGGCCATGGTCGTGATACGGAACATATAGCGTTTGGCGCGCGCCGAAGTGAGCTGATAGTTCTGCGCCGCGACATTCTTCGCCCCCACTTCGTAAGAACCAACATATTCGACGATCAGCTTCGGTTGGTTTGCCACGGCTGATCCGCCACCTATGCTTGGCAAGGTCGAGCTTTGCGAAGTACCGTTGACATCCTTTACCGTGATGCTGTCGCCCAGGGTCAATGCCCCCTTCACCAGCTTTGTCGTATCATCCCAGTCGTCCTCTTCGGTTGGATCGAACAGGCAGCTAGCCAGCGTCGCGGAACATGGAAACACCGCTGCATAACCACTTCCCGGCTCGGAATAGGTCGCGTAGAGTCCGGGGACATTGCCATTTCCGGTGGAAATCACCGATGGAGCACTCGCGCTTCCGGCATAGAACTCATTCCAGTCGATACCGCTATCCGCCGTATCGTTACCTTTCTCGAACATCGCCGCGTGCACGTCTGACGCGATCCAGTCCTCGACCTCGCGAAGCGCGATCTCCGCCGCCTGCTGGGCGCTGATGGTCTGGCCAAAGTTCCCCGCCATGCGCTCCTCCATCACGGTGTTGTCCATGCCCGAGACCGCCACGAGCGTCAGTACCACGATCAACAACAACGCGGTAATCATGATGGCCCCCCCCTGCTGCCGCCTGCCCGGCAGCGAACGGACACGAAAAATCTTGCTCATAAGAACTCCCCGACCTGATTGCGTAATTTCACGGTGAATACCACGTCCCGAAGCACATCGACATCCTGGTCGGCCTTGCCGCTGGAATCAGTAACCGGTCGCCCGCCGTTGACGCGCAGGGTGACGCGGACCGATGAAATGCGCCGCAGCGGCAGAGTCGAACTCCAATCCACATATCTGTCGGCGGAACCATCGAAGGGCGAATCGTCGATACCAAACTGAACCTGGAAATCCTCGACACCTTCGATCAGTTCATCCGCCTGGGACAGCTTCTGTCCGATCTTGCGCATCTTCAATGAACTGATGGTCTTGCCAGCGACGGTTTTCGTCGCGAGGAAGAAGCGTACCGCTTCCAGCTTGCGCGCCCAGGCGGGTTTGCCACCGAACACATGCTCGATACCCGCCGATGTGTTGCCGGTCGTGCTATGTTGCATGCTGGCTACCGCCACCGGTGTGGTGGCCGTGACCGAAGCCGCCGCCGCTCCCGCGGGCAGACCGTTGGTCAGTTTGAAGACGGCGCTGCGTTCACAGTCTCCGACGACCATCACCGAACCGTTATTGACATTGAAATTTGTCAGGTGCTTCTCATAATTCTTGTCCCGCCATACCGACAGTGGCGCGCTTTGATTCGCCTGACTCGCGACCCGGATCGGATACTCGGCATCCGCATACACCAGCGTCAGGGTATCCGGCGCGCCACTTGCGCCATTCGTCGCGGATATCGGCACGGTGAAGTCAGGCATCCAGCTGGCGGTAGCCGTGTTGTTGACAGCCACGGTGGAGGTCAGGTTCGCATTGCCATCGATCATCGAACGAGCGCAACCCATATATCCCGCGACACTGATACGGTTGATCATCTCGGTGATGGTGAAACGCATATTCTCCTGCATGCGGGCCAGGTCCTGCTGGGTGATGGAGGCCTGCTTGGTCGCCGAGAAGATGGTGAACGCGCCAGCCGCCAATAGCAGGCTGAGCAGCATCGCGACCATCAACTCGACCAGCGTCAAGCCCCGGTTGTGGCGTGGCATCGAACGACCGACAATCATGGCAATACCCCCATGCCGAAATAGGCCAGCGGCGTATTCGGGTTCTGATCATGGTTCCACCAGATACGCACCACCAACGGCGCGTTTGGTCCACCCGCGCAATCCTCGCTGCCAGGCGCCACGATCGAGCTGATGTCATTGGATCGGCAGATGCTACCCACGCCTTCGGGCAGATTGCTGGCCAGCGCGTCGCGCCATTGCTTGTAATCATAGGCCGCCAGATTGGCCGGAGAACAGCCACTGGTGATGCACCCCGGGAGCGATCCGGGAGAACTCGTCAGGTTGTCGTATTGCCCCCCCGAGGCTCCCCCGGGGTGCATCACC
>JALULB010000359.1 GCA_027041035.1 Sedimenticola sp.
CGATCAACAGCCACAGATAACCGCCCACGCCGGCCAGCAAGGAAGCGAGCAGAATGCCCGTCTTGGCCATCAACAGATTCTCCGGCTGGCTCGCGAAGGCGAGTTCCGCGATGAAGATCGACATCGTGAAGCCAATGCCGCCAAGCAATGCCACGCCGGCCAGTTGGCTGAACGAGGTATCCGCCGGCAACTGGCCGAAACCCAGTTTCAGCGCGATCCAGCAACTCCCGGCAATACCCAGAAACTTGCCGAGCACCAGGCCGGTAATGACGCCGAAGGTGACCGGATGCGTGAAGGTACCGGACAGCGCGGAGAAATCGATCGGCACGCCGGCGTTGATCAGCGCGAACAGCGGTATCACCAGGTAGGCCACCGGCATGTGCCATTTGTGCTCCAGGCGTTGCAGCGGCGCCTGCACCTTGAGCACGCCGTTCTCCAGCGTTTGCACGATACCGCGCTGGGCTTCGTTGGTGAGGATATTCTCGCCCGGGCGATACTCGGCATCGAAACGTCCGAGCAGCTTCTTCATGTGTTTACTGAACAGGCGGGGATCGAACTTCGGATAGGCCGGAATGGTAAATGCCGCGATCACCCCGGCCAGGGTGGCATGCACACCGGACTTCAGCAACGCCATCCACAGCAGGATGGCGACGAGGAAATACGGCAAGGGCTTGCGGATGCCGAACAGATTCAGGCTGACCAGCACGCCGATCAGCGCCGCTGCCACCGCCAGCGCCGTCCACGAGAGTTCGTCGGTATAGAACAGCGCGATCACCAGCACAGCGCCCAGATCGTCGACGATCGCCAGCGCGACCAGGAAGGTGATCAGGGCCTTTGGCACCCGGCCGGCGAGCAGCGCCAGCGCGCCGACCGCGAAGGCGATATCCGTCGCCATCGGAATCCCCCAGCCCTTCGCCGGCGCGCCGTCCGGGTTCAGCAGCAGATACAGCAACGCCGGCACCAGCATGCCACCGATGGCCGCGATGATCGGCAGAATGGCGTGACGGATGTCGGACAGCTCGCCAACCAGTATCTCGCGCTTCAGTTCCAGGCCGACGACAAAGAAGAACATCATCATCAGGCCGTCGTTGACCCAATGCTGCAAGGACATCTTCAGTTGATGCTCGCCAAAGCTGAAGCCGAGCTTGGTGTGAATCAGATGCAGATAGCTGTCTGCGTACTGGCTGTTGGCAAGGAACAGCGCGACGACCGCGCAGGCCATCAGCAGCAAGCCGCTGGTGGTCTGGCGATGGATGAACTCTTCGAACGGCGTCATCACCTTGTCGAAGGCGCGCTCCCACGGCGCGTAGAATACCTTCCACCTCGGCTGATTGGTATGTTGCTCGTCGGCCATAACGGCTATCTCCACGGAACAGGGATTACGAATCCGCTATTCTGCCCGCCAAGCCGGCCCGGCGCCAGCACCGATCGGTCTCGCCGGATCAGGATTGCCATTTTTCGGCCAGCATGTTCAATTCCCCGGCCATCGTCTGCAAATCGTTGCTGGCGGCAGTGACGTTGGCCGCGCTCTGTACCGTCTGTTCCGCCAGACCCTCGATGCGCGTGATGCTGGTAGTGATCTCGCCAGCCGCCTTGCGCTGTTCATCCGATGCCTGGGCGATGTGCTCGATCATGCCGCTCACCGCGCACACCGATTCGGCGATGGCGCCGAAAGCCGCGCCGGCGCGATCGGACTGTTCGACGCTGCGAACGGCGGTCTCCTGACTCAGTTGCATCGCCTTCGCGCTGTCGGAGGCGCCGGCTTGCAGGCGCTCGATGGTGTGTTGAATCTGCTGGGTGGATTCCTGGGTGCGGCCGGCCAGGGTGCGCACCTCGTCGGCGACCACGGCAAAGCCACGTCCCTGCTCGCCGGCGCGCGCTGCCTCGATGGCCGCGTTCAGGGCAAGCAGATTGGTCTGTTCCGCGATCCCGCGAATCACGTCCAGCACGGCGCCGATCTGCTCGCTTTCGCTCTCCAGGCGACGCACCGCCGCCGCGCCCTGTTCGATCTCGCTCGCGAGCGACTGTATCAGGCGCGTGGCCTCGGTCGCGACGCCCTGGCCCTCGGCGGCGCTATCGCGCGCCTGCTTTACCGCGTCGGCGGCGGTGGACGAGCGATCCGCGACCTCGGCCACGGTCGCGGAGAACTCGCTGGAGGCCGACGCGACCCGCACCAGATCCTCCTGCTGGGAAGACAAGGTACTACTGCTGGCGGACGCCACCGACATCAACTCACTGGACGCGGTTTGCAGGCCGTGAACCGTGCTTTGCAGATTCATTACGATCGACTGAAAGCTGTCCAGCATGGCATTGATCGCCGTGCCGATCTCGCCCATCTCGTCCTGGGTGTCGATCATCGCCCGCGCCCCCAGATTGCATTTCGCGGCCTCGGCGGTAACCCGCTTCAGCTCATCCACCTGCTGTCTCGTCGCCGCATAGAAACCGGCGAACAACCAGCCAACCAGCAGCAATGCACCCGCCACGATCGCCAATGTCGTCAGACGATGCGCTTCGGCCCGCGCGAGACGCTGAGTAAACAGATCCCGCAGCACGCCCGCGCCGGCGTCGAACAATTCAAAGGCCGCGTCGATCACCTTGGTGCCCTGGGCAAAGAAGGCATCGGGGTCAAGACTGACTTCCTGTTGATCGATAAAATGTTTCCGCAGCGTCGAGACATAGGCCTCGACACGCGAGTTCAGGGTTTCGATCAGCGCCGTGAATTCAGCCCCGCGGCTGGCATCGAGCTGTCGCACGATGTGATTCACATGCTCCAGCGGCGCGATTGCATGTTGCAGCACACCGATGCGCGCGGCCAGATAGGCCACGTCCCGTACATCCCTGCTGCCGCGGCTGGCGACGCCCGCGCCATATCCCCGCGACTGACCGACCGGTTCGACCAGCCCCGGAATGCTCTCTATCAGCGAGGAAACGATATAGCGGCTCTCCAGATCCGTGTCGCTGGCCAGTCCGGACTTGTCCGCGACCGAGGTCATCAGTTTCACGATGGCCGCGATCAGCCGGGTATGCCGGCTGAAGGCCACCTCCGGTGTCAGGGCAAAGGCGCTACCCGCGAGATCGCGCCAGCCGCGTTCCACTTCGGCAAGCGCGGAGGAAACATCGAAATGCGCGTGTGTTTCCTTGTCGACCGAGCGCAGGGCGGTGAATGCCTCGCCGATCCGGGTTCTACGTTGCAGGATGCGCGGCTTGAAGCCGGAAGAGCCTTTCAGGTAGGCATTCGTCATGCCGCGATGCTGCGGCACCAGCTCCAACAGCACGCGTAGCGCCCGCTCATACTTCAGACCGGCCGCCTCGCTGTCGAGCGCGGCGATCTGGCGCGTATCGGGCAGCGAGATGGCGTAGGCGAAATAGGCCATCGGCAGCAGCACCAGGGAAAAGATCAAGGAGAATTTCGCGCGATAACCCAGACGGGAAAACAGCACCGCGACAGGCGCCAGTAAGGTATTCATGATGAGATTGCGTCCACACGTGAGAGCAGAAATGCGATTACGCGCGAAACGATGAATTCCACGCGCTGTTCAAGCACATACAGCGGCGCGCGGAGGCGAATCTTTATAGCCCGGAGAGGCTCAGCCGGAGGCCCGTTTACGCGCCGCGGCACCCTTCCTCATCACCTTGCCCTCGGCGGCGCGCTTGCGGCGCGCCTCTTTCGGATCGGCGATCAACGGACGATAGATCTCTACCCGGTCTCCCGGCTTCAGTTCGGCATTCAACTTGCTCAGCTTGCCGAAGATGCCGACCTTGTTCTTGCTCAGATCGATCATCGGGAAACGTTGCAGAATGCCAGACTGGCGGATCGCCTCCTCGAGTGTCGCGCCACGACGCACCTCCAGTGGGATGATCGTCTGTTCCTCGGGCAGCGCAAAGGCGACCTCCACCCTCATCTTGTCAGTCACGGTATACCTCGTCGGCACGTTTACAGAATGAATCCACCAGGCTGTTGGCGATCTGGCCGAATACCGCGCCAAAGGCCATGTTGATCAGCCGGCCGGAGAATTCGAACTCCAGATGCAGCGCCACCTTGCAGGCGTTCTCGCCCAGCCCGGTGAACTCCCAGGCGCCCTCCAGTTTACGGAACGGCCCGTCGCGCAGCTTGATCTCGACACGCTGGTTCTCCACCAGTCGGTTACAGGTGGAAAAGGTTTGGCTGATGCCGAGGTTGCTCACCGTCAACTCGCCGCATACCTCCTCCGAGGTGCGGCTCAGCAGCCGAGATCGACTGCACCACGGCAGGAAGTCCTGGTAATGCTCCACCTCGATCACCAGACGGTACATCTGCGCCGGGGTGTGGTGTACCAGCGCGCTTTTCTCGACGACAGGCAATCAGAATACTCCCAAGGCGTTCAGCATGACGATGAAAACCGCCAGCGGTGTGATAAACCGTACCAGAAAGCGCCAAGTGACATACAAGGCCGGATGCGCCAGCTTGAGCTCGTCCTCGCTGGCGGCGCGGCTCATCAGCCAACCGGCGAATATCGCGATCAACACGCCACCCAGCGGCAGCATGATATTTGCCGTCAGGAAGTCGAGCAGATCGAAAAATGTCTTGCCGAACAGTTTGTACTGGTCACCAGACCACAGGTTGAACGAGAACACCGTGCCGATGCCGACCAGCCAGACGATAACACCGGACACCACCGAAGCCCTCAAGCGGCTGTAACCCCGGTTCTCCACCAGCCAGGCGACCGCCGGCTCGATCAGCGAGATCGCCGAGGTCCACGCGGCGAACACCAGCAACACGAAGAACAGCGTGCCGAAAAGCTGGCCATAGGGCATGTGGCCGAACGCCAGCGGCAGGGTCTGGAAGATCAATCCAGGGCCGGACCCCGGCTCCAGGCCGTTCGCGAACACGATCGGGAAGATCGCCATGCCGGCCAGCAGGGCGACACTGGTATCGGCGATCGCGATCCATATCGAGGCTGCCGCGATGGATGCCCTCTTCGGCATGTAAGAGCCGTAGACCATGATCGCGCCCATGCCCAGGCTCAGGGTGAAGAACGCATGCCCCATGGCGATCAGCAACGGTTGCCAACTGAATTCACAGATCTGTGTGCCGTCGATGGTCTCGCAGGCATGGAACACCTCGCCGAAACGCATCGAGAAGAGGAAATCCAGACCCTTGTCGAAGGCTCCGGTGTTCATCGCGTAACCCACCATCACCAGCATCAGCACGAACAGCATCGGCATCAGCCAGCGTACCGCCTTCTCCAGGCCGTTCTTCACCCCTTGAGCAACGACGAGCATGGTCATGAACATGAAGATACTGTGCCAGGCGAGCAGCTTCTCCGGACTGCCGACCAGGCCGCCGAAGAGATCGCCGACACCCTTGGCGTCCAGGCCATTGAACAGCCCGGCCCCGGCACGGAACACATAGGCCAACGCCCAACCGGCGATAACGCTGTAATAGGAAAGGATCAGCACCCCGGCGAGCACGCCCATCCAGCCGAGCAGCCCCCAGGCCGGATTCAGGCCATCGGCGGCGGCCAGGTCGCGCATCGTGTTGATTGGACTCTTGCGGCCACGCCGGCCAAGCATGATCTCGGCCATCATGATCGGGATACCGATCGCCAGGATGCACACCAGGTACATCAGCACGAAGGCGCCGCCGCCGTTCTCACCGGTGATATACGGGAACTTCCAGATATTCCCCAGCCCCACGGCGGAACCCGCCGCCGCGAGGATGAACATCAGCCGCGAGGACCATTGTCCGTGGATGGATTTCTTCTCAGTTGTCATGAATCAGCCGTCGTCCGCCATTGCAAACCCCGCATTCTCAATGAAATTCGCGCTGATCTCAATCCCGGGAAAAATGGTAAGATCCGCGCCTATGGCGAAAAAAGGCAAAAAACGCGCAAAGCACGGCGGCAAGACGATCGCCGTCAACAAGAAGGCGGGCTTCGAATACTTCATCGAGGAACGCTTCGAGGCGGGGCTGGTGCTGCAAGGCTGGGAGGTCAAGAGCCTGCGCGCCGGCAAGGTGCAGATCATGGAAGGCTACGTCACCGTGAAGGATCAAGAGGCCTTTCTGTTCGGCGCGCTGATCACACCGCTGCCGACCGTCTCCACCCACTATGTCCCCGATCCACGACGCACGCGCAAGCTGCTGTTGCACCGGCATGAACTCAGGCGCCTGATCGGCGCGGTGGAACGCAAGGGCTACACCCTGGTGCCGGTGTCCCTGTACTGGAAGAATGGCCGCGCCAAGCTCGAGATCGGCCTGGCGAAGGGCAAGAAGCAGCATGACAAGCGCGCCAGCGAGAAAGACCGCGACTGGAAACGCGACAAGGCGCGGATGTTGAAGGATCATCGCTGAGCTGCCGCTATCCTCTCGATGACTGTGTCGCAAAGAACACGCGCGATCCTCGTGATCTGCCTGTTGACCCTCCTGCCGATCACCGCATCCCCCGCCTCCCGCTTCGACACGCCGGCGGATATCGCCCAGCGCAAACAGCAGGCGTTGAACCAACGGCTTCTCGACGCTTGCCGGCGGGCGAACCGGCCCGACCAGGCGGGCAACGTGGAGCGGCTTCTGCAACAGGGCGCGAATCCGGACAAGCGCGATGCGCGCGGCATGACAGCGCTGATGTGGGCGGTGCGTGCCTCCCGTCCGGAGATCGTCGATGCCCTGATCCGCTACGCCGCCGACGTGGACGCCCGCGATGCGTCCGGCGAAACCGCGTTGATGAAGACCCGCCACGGCGTGATGC
>JALULB010000360.1 GCA_027041035.1 Sedimenticola sp.
GTTGGACTCGACACGGCTATTGCAGATGGCGTGCCAATCAATGGAAACAGTATTGAATTGGTTTTTTATTTGTTTAAATTTCAGTGACTTATACGAGACTTCATCCCGATTTTCCGAATACATGCCTAACGGCTTTAACAATATTTATCTTGTGTTATCACAATTTTTCTTGTATTTTGCATTGGGCGAATCACCTCCGATGAACCCCCATGAAGATCCTTGTAAGCTGGCTCGGTCAGAGCGACCTCAACGCAGCGACCGCTGATGATGAAAGCGTCGGCCTCGGCCCGGTCGGTCAGGCCGTCACCCGGCGATCATTCAATCTCGTCGTCTTGCTCAGCAATTACCCCAAAGCGGAATCGGCGAATTATGTACGCTGGATCGAAGGACAGACCCAGGCAACCGTGGAGCTCAATCGGGTCGAGCTTTCCAGTCCCACTCACTTCGGCGAGATCTATCAGGCGGTCACCAACAAGCTTGGTGCCCTGCTCGGCCAATACGGTGATACCGCCCGCCTGACCTTTCACCTCAGCCCGGGCACGCCCGCAATGGCAGCTGTGTGGATTATTGTCGCTAAGACACGATATGGCGCCGAGCTCATCGAATCATCGCGGCAGCAGGGTGTTCGTACGGCGAATATACCTTTCGATATCTCCGCCGAGTTCATACCCGAGGTTTACCGCAGCGCCGACCAGGATTTGACCAGGCTCAGTGCGGGCCTGTCCGAAGAAACAGCGGGGTTCTCGGATATCGTTCACCGCAGCCCGGTGATGCGCCGTATTATCGGGAAAGCGAGGAAGGTGGCTCAACGCTCGGTGCCGATCCTCATCGAGGGAGAAAGCGGTACCGGCAAGGAGATGTTGGCGCGAGCCATCCATCGCGCCAGCCCGCGCCGGGACGAAGCCTTCATAGCGGTGAATTGCGGCGCCATCTCGCGCGAACTGGCGGAATCCGAGCTGTTCGGGCATAAAAAGGGGGCGTTTACCGGCGCTTCCTCAGACCGGCGGGGCTACTTCGAGGCGGCCAACGGAGGGACGCTCTTTCTCGACGAGATTGGCGAACTGTCACTTGAGCTTCAGGTGAAGCTGCTGCGCGTTTTGCAGGAGCGTCAGGTCGTCCGGGTGGGAAGCACGAAAGCAATCCCCGTGAATGTCAGAATCATTACCGCGACCAACCGCACACTCACCGATGAAGTCGCGGCAGGCCGCTTTCGTGACGATCTTTTCTTTCGCATCGCGGTCGCCCTGATCAAACTGCCCCCGCTGCGAACACGGAAAGGCGACCTCATGCTTCTTGTCGATCACCTGCTCGAGCGCATCAACAACGAAAACTCGACCGACCCCGGATGGCAGGAAAAACGGCTCTCGCCCTCGGCAAGAAACCAGCTACAGCGCCACACCTGGCCCGGCAACATCCGCGAACTGGCCAACACCCTGACCCGAGCCGCCGTCTGGTCCAACGGCCCGACCATTAGTGGGCAGGACATCACCGAAGCACTGCTCGAACTCCCTGCGGCGGCTGTTGCGGATGAAGGCATCCTGAATCGGCCCATCGAGGATGGTGTCGATCTCCCCGGTCTTTTACAGGGGGTCGCCAGCCACTATTTGCGACGGGCTCTGGATGCAACGGCTGGCAACAAGAGCAAGGCTGCTGATCTCGTGGGCTTGCCCAGCTACCAGACACTGACCAACTGGTTGAAGAAGTATGGGGAGGAATGATTTATTGTCGAGAAAGCGTACAACCATAGGGACTCTCAAGCCCATGGCAGGTGAGCAGCGTTTTGGTAGTGTTCAGAATTCTGTGTCATTTCTATACACTTGATAAGAAAGAGATGATACATGAAAAACGAAATCCAATTTGATATGGAGGCGGCGATTCAAGCGCTGCGTGAAGGCAAAGACCTCAGCGGCAAGGATGGCGTGCTAACCCCCCTGATCAAGCAGCTGACCGAGGCAGCGAT
>JALULB010000361.1 GCA_027041035.1 Sedimenticola sp.
GTCCTGCAATGACAATTCACTCGACGGCAAGGTCGCGCTGATCACCGGCTCGGCGAAACGTCTGGGCGCGCATACCGCGCGCGCGCTGCACGCGGCCGGCATGGATGTCATCATCCACTACCGGCGATCGCGCGAACCGGCGCAAGCCCTGCTCGACGAACTCAACGCCTGTCGCCTGGATTCCGCCTTCGCGGTCGCCGGCGATCTGGCCGAAACCGCCAGTATCCCGGATCTCGTCGAGCAGGCCGCCGCGTGGCGCAACCGCCTCGACCTGTTGGTGAACAACGCTTCCAGCTTCTACCCGACACCGATCGGCGGCGTCGACGAGGCGCAGTGGGACGACCTGATGGGCAGCAATCTGAAAGGTCCGTTCTTTCTCTCCCAGGCGATCGCGCCGTGGTTGAAGGAGACCCGGGGGAATATCGTCAACATGGTCGATATCCACGGCCTGCGCCCGCTGGAGGAACACCCGGTGTACTCGATGGCGAAGGCCGGCAACGCGATGATGGTGAAGGCGCTCGCGCGGGAACTCGGCCCGGAGATACGCGTCAACGGCGTCGCCCCCGGGGCGATTCTATGGCCCGCGCAGGGGCTGGACGACGCCACGCGGCACGAAATCCTGAATCGCACCGCGCTGAAGACCACCGGCAGCCCGGACGACATCGCCCGGACCATCCTGTTTCTGGTGCGCGACGCCGGCTATATCACCGGCCAGGTGATCAACGTCGATGGCGGTCGCACGACGCAGCAATAGCCCGGAAAGTTCACGCCAGCGGATCAAAATCGATGCGCCGCATCGGCTGGCTGGCCTGGTCGAAACCGGCCCACAGCGCCGCGTAGGTCTCGCCGGTCAGCGGATGACGTTCCTTCGGCGCGACCTCGGCCAGTGGACCGAGGACGAAGGCATACCTCAAGATTTCATCGCGCGGCATCGTGATGCCGTCAAAATCGCCGACGGCATGCCCCCAGGTCAGGACATCCACGTCCAGGGTACGCGCATCGAATTTGTTACCCGAACGCACCCGGCCGTTCGCCGCTTCCAGTTGCCGCGCCCAGCCGGCGAGTTCCGCCAATGACACATCAGTGTCCACGCCAACCACCAGGTTGTAGAACGGCTCGCCATCGAAACCAACCGCCTCGCTGTGATACACCGACGACACAAGCAGCCCACCAAAGCGCTCGCGCAGCGCCCGTAATGCCGCGCGCAACGAGGATTCGCGCTCGATATTGCTGCCCAGGCTGAGCCAGACGCGGCGCGGGGTTTCGGCACGCCGCCGTTCGATGGCGACAGCGGCGCCGCGCGCCCGCCCGATCGCGTGCGGTTTCGTCAGCGTCAGCCGCAACCCGTCGCTGGAGAAGCTGTCCAGCAGCACCCGCGCGGCATGCTCGGCAAGGCTCTCAAGCAACTGGAAGCGCGATGCCTCGACCACGGCGCGCAGGCAATCGGCGACCGACGCGTAGTTCAGCGCGGCGTCGATCGCATCGTCGAGCGCCGCGCCGGCGACATCGGCATGCAATTCGATGTCCGCAAGCAACGGCTGACGGATGCGGCGTTCCCACGGGTACACGCCAATGATGGCGCTCAGCCGCAGTTGCTCGATGAGAATTCGGTCCATGCGGGGATGATAGCCTTGTTTCCGAGTAACTACTCAGCTAACCGCTGAAATGCGCCAGCTCTGCGTTCAAAAATGGTCATTTACACGTGTAACCCGGCAATTGCTCCTGCATTGCCCTCATAAGTTACATCCCTGTAACGATCACATTTTTTGCCTTGATCTGACGCATTTCAGCGGCGATCTGAGCAGTTACCCTTCATTTGATCTACTCACTGAGTAGTTACGTTTCCGGTAGAAAAGAAAACACATACCGACTTGACCCTCGCGGCGCGGCACCAGACAATGCCGGTTTTTACGCCGCGACGGTCCCGCCATGTCTTTCATCGATATCCTGTTCATCGTCGGCGCCTATCTGCTCGGCTCGGTCTCCAGCGCGATCATCGTCTGCCGCCTGATGGGCCTGCCGGACCCGCGCAGCGGCGGCTCGGGCAACCCCGGCGCCACCAACGTGCTGCGCCTCGGTGGCAAGAAGGCCGCCGCCATCACCCTGCTCGGTGACAGCCTGAAGGGCTTTGTTCCGGTCTTTCTCGCGATGACCGCCGGTCTGCCTGAGTCGGGCATCGCGCTCGTCGGGCTGGCGGCTTTTCTTGGCCATCTGTACCCGTTGTTCTTCGGATTTCAGGGCGGCAAGGGCGTCGCGACCGCGTTCGGCGTGTATTTCGGGCTGGATTGGCGGGTTGGCATCCTGGTCATGATGGTTTGGATCACGATGGCGCTGGTGACGCGCATCTCGTCCCTGTCGGCACTGGTTTCGATGACACTGGCGACGCTGGTGGTATGGTATTTCCATCCCTCCGGCGCGCTGGCGATCATGGCCGCGGTGATCACCGTGCTGCTGATCTGGCGTCACAAGGAGAACATCCGCAAGCTGCTCTCCGGCGAGGAGAGCCGCATCAGCAAGCGCGGCAAGCCGTAGAGCCGGCTCAGCGCTCCAGATTCGCCGCCGGATAGCGGCCATTCGACAGGCGTACATCCGGCACGATGAAAACGAAAGCAATCGCCGCCAATAGCGCCAACAGCATGATGATGAGCATGGTTTTCTTACCCATTATTCCATCCCGAGAAAGCCGACTCAACGCAGGCTGATCGTCTCCCAGCCGCGCGCGCTGGCGTGTTGCAGCAACGCTTCATCCGCGTCGACCGCGACCGGACGCTCCACCATTTCGAGTAGCGGCAGGTCGTTGTGCGAATCACTGTAGAAGCAACTGCCTTGCAGGGTTTCACCGTTCTCCGCCAGCCAGTCGTTCAAGCGTTCCACCTTGCCCTGCTGGAAGCTCGGCGTGCCCTTCACTTCGCCAGTATACCGGCCAGCGCGAATCTCCGGCTCGGTGGCGATCAGGTTCGAGATACCGAAGCGCTCGGCGATCGGCTCGGTAACGAAGCGGTTCGTCGCGGTAACGATCAGCAGGGTATCACCCTCGATGCGATGGCCATCGACGAGCATCTCGGCCGCCGGCAGGATCAACGGTTCGATCTTCTCGGCGATGAAGGCGGACCGCCAGCGTTGCAGATCCGCCATGGCGTGCCGGGCCAGGGGTTTCAATGAAAAACGCAGAAACTCGTGAATATCCAGTTCACCCGCCTTGTACTCCGCATAGAATCGCTGGTTCTCGCTTTCGTAGTAATCACCATCGACGACACCCTGTTCCGCCAAGTATTGGCCCCAAAGATAATCCGAGTCGCCGCCGATCAGCGTATTGTCCAGGTCGAATATGGCCAATGCCACCTTGTTGTCCTCTTTGTCCGTGGATTTCATCGCAGGGAAATATACCTGATTCCGGCCACGATCGGGCAATTGTCGGATTCCAGGAGGCCGTGTGGCCGTTCCCCACGACAACGGGCAACGTCGCCAAGGGCGGAAAGCCGCGCGCGAGAATGCCTGGATCTGACGGGCGAAGGCGATATATCATTGCGGGACAAGCGCTTATCCGCTTGAGTACAGAGCCCGGTTTGTGGAAAAATGGGCCGTATAATAAGCCAAGGTGCGCACCTGTGATCGACTCTGACGGATTCCGACCCAACGTAGGCATCATCCTGTGCAATGACGAGCGTCAGCTGTTCTGGGGGCGGCGCATCGGACAGGACGCCTGGCAATTTCCGCAGGGTGGGATTCAGGGAAACGAGAAGCCCGAGGAAGCCATGTTCCGCGAGCTGAAGGAAGAGATCGGCCTGCGACCGGATCAGGTCGAGGTCATCGGACACACCCGGCGCTGGTTGCGCTACCGGCTGCCAAAACGTTATATCCGCCGTCGCCAGACGCCCGACGCGAGGGTCTGCATCGGCCAGAAACAGATCTGGTTTCTGCTCCACGTGCTGTGCGACGAAAGCGGCTTCTGCCTCGACCATACCAGTAAGCCGGAGTTCGACGACTGGTGCTGGGTGGACTACTGGCAGCCGGTGAAGGATGTCGTGTATTTCAAGCGTAATGTCTATTCCCGCGCCCTGTGCGAGCTGGAATCGCTGTTGTTTCCGGAACTCACGGATACGCTCCACTCCAACAGCCACACCACCTTTCTGCGCCAGAACCGGCGCTGACGCCGGCCGGCCGGGATATGCTGGATACCCTGCATCGCATCGTTCAGGAAGTCACCCGGGCCAACGATCTGGGCAAGGCGCTGCAACTGCTTACCAGCGGTGTGCGAAAAGCCATCCAGGCGGACGTATGCTCCGTCTATCTGACCGATTTCGACTCTCGGGAACACGTCCTGGCAGCCACCGAGGGACTGCGACCCGAGGCGGTCGGCAAGGTCCGCCTACCGATGCATCGCGGCCTGATCGGGCTGGTCGCCGAGCGCGCCGAACCCCTGAACCTGGACGACGCCACCAGCCATCCGCGTTATCTGTATATCCCGCACACCGGCGAAACCGAGTACCACGGATTTCTCGGCGTGCCGATCATCCAGTACCGCACCGTGCTCGGCGTGCTGGTCGTGCGCCAGCAGCAGCCACGCCAGTTCGAGGACGAAGAGGTCACCTTTCTGTTCACCCTGGCCGCGCAACTCGCCGGCGCGATCAAGCATGCCCAGGCGAGCGGCGAGTTGGCGACGCTGACCAACCGGCGATCCAGTGGCTCGCACTTCATGGAAGGCCGCGGCAGCGCCACCGGCGTGGCCATCGGCACCGGCCTGGTCACTTACGAGACTGCCGACCTCGGCGCGGTACCCGATCGCGCCGCGCGGGATATTCCGGCGGAACGCCAGCGCCTGCTGGACGCGGTCGACGCGGTGGAGAACGAGCTGCAACGCATGAAACAGCGGCTCGCCGACACCCTGAGCTGCGAGGATCAGGCCTTGTTCGATGCCCTGATCATGATGCTCAACAGCGATTCGTTGATCACGCGCACCATCGAGCTGATCGACGAGGGCAACTGGGCACCGGCCGCGCTGCGCGACACGATCGGCGAACATGCGCGCATCTTCGATGCGATGGAGGACCGCTACCTGCGCGAGCGCGGTTCCGACGTACGCAATCTGGGCAACCGCGTGCTGAAGCATCTTGAACTCACGGAACCCGGCGGTTCGTCGAATCCCACGCGCTTCCCGGAACAGACCATTCTGGTCGGCGACGAGATCAGCGTGATGCAGCTTGCCGAGGTACCGCGCGAGAAGCTCGTCGGACTGGTCTCGGCGCGTGGTTCCAATTCATCGCACGTGGCGATACTCGCCCGCGCGATGGGCATCCCGGCGGTGATGGGGGTCAGCGATCTGCCGGTGAACCGCATGGAAGCGCGCGAACTCATCATCGACGGCTATCGTGGCCGGGTGTACGTCTCCCCGCCGCCATCGGTGTTCGACGAATATCAGCGCCTGGCCGACGAAGAGCGCGCCCTGAGCCACGAGTTGCAGGCCCTGCGCGAGCTGCCCGCCGAAACCGTCGACGGCGTTCGCATCCCGCTGATGCTGAACACCGGTCTGGTGCTGGAACAGCAGACCATAGGCGCGGCCGACGCGGAGGGCATCGGCCTGTACCGCACCGAGCTGCCGTTCATGGTGCGCGACAGCTTTCCCGGCGAGAACGTCCAGACGATCAACTATCACCGCGTCATCAGCGAGTTCGCGCCGCGACCGGTGACCCTGCGCATCCTGGATATCGGAGGCGACAAGCCCCTGCCGTACTTCCCGATCGAGGAATCCAACCCATTCCTCGGCTGGCGCGGCATCCGTATCCTGCTGGATCATCCGGAGATCTTCCTCACCCAGATCCGCGCGATGCTGCGCGCCAGCGTCGGCTTCGACAATCTGCATATCATGCTGCCGATGATCACCCTGTTGAGCGAGGTGGACGATGCCCTGAACCTGATCCATCGCGCGCATGACGAACTCATCGAGGAGGGTTACGAACTCAACATGCCGAAACTCGGCGTGATGATCGAGGTGCCGGCCGCCGCCTATCAGGCCGAGGCGCTCGCGGAACGCGTGGATTTCATCTCCATCGGCAGTAACGACCTGACCCAATACCTACTCGCCGTGGATCGCAACAACAGCCATGTCGCGCGCCTCTATGACGATCTGCACCCGGTGGTATTACAGACCATTCGCCAGATCACCACGGCCGCGACCGCCCACGACACCCCGGTGAGCATCTGCGGGGAACTGGCCGGCAACCCGGCCGCCGCGCCACTGCTGTTGGGCATGGGGGTTTCCAGCCTGAGCATGAGTTCGGGCAGCCTGCTGCGCGTAAAGGCGGTGATTCGCGCCACCAGCCTGCCACGCGCGCGCGAGCTGCTGCGCGGCGCGATGCGCTGCCACGACGGTGACTGCGTGCGCAAGCTGATGGAGCACGCGCTCGACAGCCTGGGCCTGGGGGGACTGGTCAGGCCGGGCAGATGAGCCTTCGGCTCAGCTCAACGCCCCGCCGCAGCTGGAGCCTTGGCCGGCCGCGCAGGCCCAGCAGTGCTCGCCAACCTGGATCGGCAGATCACGCAGCTCGACCGCCTTCAGGTCGCGCACATGCAGACGTCCCTTCCCGGCCCCCGACAGCGGAAGATCCAGCATCTGGTTGAAATCACAGTCGTACACCCGGCCCCGCCAGTCCACGCTGAGCAGATCGCGGCACATCAATGATTCCAGATTTTGCGCCTGGAAGCTGTCCTTCAGCAG
>JALULB010000362.1 GCA_027041035.1 Sedimenticola sp.
TTCGAATACTGAGTGGGAGAAGTTGTCGATCTTCCTGAATTTCCTGATCCCGAAACTGCCAGCGCCGAAGGAAGAAGACCTGTCGCGGGGCATTCTCGAAGCGATCGATATGGACAGCTACCGCGTTGAGGTGAAGTCCAGTCTCAAGATTGGATTGGCGGACGAGGATTCCGAGATAGGCCCGGTCCCCACCAGCGGAGTGGGACGCATACCCGAGCCGGAACTGGATCAGCTCAGCAACATCATCAAGGCGTTCAATGACCAGTTCGGCAATATCGACTGGAAAGACGCTGACAAGATACGCCAGGTGATCGCGGAGGAGTTACCTGCCAAGGTGGGTGCGGATATGGCCTATCAGAATGCCATGCAGAATTCTGATAAGCAGAATGCCCGAATCGAGCACGACAAGGCGTTGCAGCGGGTGATGGTGGAGTTGCTGGCCGACCATACAGAACTGTTCAAGCAGTTCAGCGATAACCCGTCATTCAAGAAATGGCTTGGCGACACGATATTTGGGGCGACGTACCAGAACGCGCCTTGACGTAGATATTTACCGCCCGCCACGCCGCTTGCAAGCTACGCGGCAAGCACCGCGCCGGGCTGCGCCGTGCCAAGATTGATCTGCGCCTTCCATGGCGCATCCCCTTCGGGCGCACTGCGTGCGTCCAAGTTCGCTCCCGGCGAATTTGTCCAGTGCGCCGCGTTGCTCAATCCTGCGGACGGCTTCCAGCAGTTGCCGGGCGGTGACGTCTGCAATGGCCTTGCCGCCAATCCAGGGGAAGATGTCCCGCTCCAGACGGCGGATGATCCGGTTTGCATGATTGGGCGACTAGGAGCCTGTCTTTCCCTCGCTACGATCGGTCAAACCCGACAGCCTCCTGGCTGATTACAGGAAATAAAAAAGCCGTCCGGAGACGGCTTTGAAGGGTGTTTGGTGGAGACGGCGGGAATCGAACCCGCGTCCGCAAGACCTCCACCTCAGGTTCTACATGCTTAGCCCTGTCTATTATATTTAACCGCTCGTTGCCCGACGGGCAGGGCAATCGATTGGCGATTCCGGTTAGGTTTTAGCGGTTTGGCCCCGGACGAGCCGCCCCGCGATTCCGTGAGAGATGACCCCTGAGGTGTCCCGAAGGACGCTGGACGCACGGACACGGCTCCAGTCAGAGGCTAGCGGGCTTAAGCCGCTAGTGCGTAGTTGTCGTCGTTTGCAACTATCATTTTGCAGCTGATTTTACGAGGTGATCTGCCCCTCGACATGCACCATGAGGCTTTGTGACCCACGTCGAAGCCAAGTCGTCCCCATTGCGTGAAGTGAGACAGTGTAGCGGGGTGGGAGTTCCACGGCAATCGTCAATCGATGCATCTTTTGGTCAGCCCGGCGTAGGCGTCGATGCGCCGGTCGCGTGGATAGGGCCAGATGCGCCGCAGTTGTTCGGTGCGGTCGAGGTCGACGCGGGCGTGCAGGATCTGTTCGCGGGTGTCGGCCAGGGCGAGCAGCTCGCCTTGCTGGCCGCAGACAAAGCTGTTTCCCCAGAAGTCGATGCCTTGGGTCTGGCCGCCGGGGTCGGCTTCGTGGCCGACGCGGTTGCAGGCGACGACGGGCAGTTGGTTGGCGATCGCGTGGCCGCGCTGGACGTTGATCCAGGCGTTGAGCTGGCGCCGTTGTTCGGTCTCGTCGTCGCCGCGGTCCCAGCCGATCGCGGTCGGGTAGATCAGCAGCTCGGCGCCGGCCAGGGCCATCAGCCGCGCGGCCTCGGGAAACCATTGGTCCCAGCAGACGAGCACGCCGAGCCGGCCGATGCGGGTGTCTATCGGGGTGAAGCCGAGATCGCCGGGGGTGAAGTAGTATTTTTCGTGGAAGCCGGGGTCGTCGGGGATGTGCATCTTGCGGTAACGACCGGCCAGCGAGCCGTCGCTGTCGAGCACCACGGCGGTGTTGTGGTACAGGC
>JALULB010000363.1 GCA_027041035.1 Sedimenticola sp.
GTCGTCACCAAGCCACGCAGCTCGTCGATCGCGGAATTGATCGAATCGGCTATCGCGCCGGTGATGTCTTCCGAAACGCTGGCATTGACGGAAAGGTCGCCATCCTCCAGGTCTCCGATCTCGTCGAGCAGACGACGGATGGCCTCCTGGTTACGCTGATACTGCTGAGCCGACTCTTCCTCGCGTCGACGCGCCGCGCGCAGGATAAGCAAGCCCAGCCAGATGAGCAGGAACAAAGAGACGATACCGAGAAGAATAATCGCTTCCGAACCGAGCTTGTGGCCAAAGAGCCTGAATCTGCCGACCCCGTCGGCTATCGTCGCATCCAGCTTGGACAGCGCGGCATCCAGGTCGTCGGAGACGCCGCCAACCTTGTTCGCCGTTTCCAACGCAGGAAGAATCGCCGGGGTCAGCGCGATGATCTCTTCGGCGTTATCCTTCACAGTGGTGAACAACATCGCGACCTCTCGAAGCACCTTCAGCGCCTCGGGACTATCGACTTTCTTGATCCCCATGCGTTTGTCGCCCTTGATCATGCCTTCCAGCACGCGACCGAACTCATCCGCGTCCTGACTGAACTGGTCGATCGCCAGGGCTGTCTCCGCGCCACCACGGAGCACCTTGCCGACGTTGTTCTCGATACGCTGCGCCAGCATCGCCTGCCGGCCCGCGATAGCGACCTGATCGGGGGAAACATCCTTCTTGACCAATATCGCGACCACTTCGTCGGTAAATGCCTGAAGCTGTGGACTGAGTTCCTTGATCACGTCCACGTACTCACTAATGGACAGAATCGGTTTCTCCGCGCCAAGTACTTCATCGACGATCTGGCGCAAGGCCAGCCATTTGCTTTCGGCATCCCGAAAGCTGGGCTTGAGATCGGTGGGCAGGGGCGGCAACTTGGTTGCCGGGTCACCCTTTTTAAGCGTGGTCAACAATGCCTCGTATTCGGTCTTGCTTTCTTCCAGCGGTTTGAACGTGGTTTTGTTTCCACTCGCGCTGGCCAACGCATACTTGGCGATCCGCTCCCCCAGCACCCGCTGTTCCTGAATACGTGAGCGGTAACCGTCCTCATTCTTCTGGGCGCGGGAAATATAGATAAAGGCGGCGAGCGCGGCCGCGATCGTCAGCAATAGAAGCAACGAAACGAAGCCTATGAGCTTGTTGCTTTTCCGACCCTGAACCTTCTTTTTTGCCATAATTTGTATTAACTCCAGGTATCATCAGAATATTGCCAACAGGTATCAAGCCTACTCATCATACCGCTGCCATCTGAAACTCGGCGCTACTCGCCAGCGCGCGCAAACTTAAAACCAGATAATTTTCCTGTTCACCCTTGAACATGGAATCCACATACGCGGTCAACGGCACGGGTACGGGGTCGGCGTCGGCGCGCATTTCCAACGGGAAATGCCGCATGCCACCCACGTCGTTGACCATCAGTCCGATTTGCCCGCCATCATCCTGTACGATCAAGACCCGGGTACGCCTGCTTCGCTCGATTGGAGCGTCCAAAAAGAATCCTTCCAAGTCGATTACCGGCAGAATGTTCCCTCTGACATTGGCAATTCCCGCAACCCAGAAACTCACCCCGGGGACGGGGGTCAACGCCGGCATGTGATCCAGGATCTCGGCCACCTCCTCGAGTGGCGTTGCAATCGAGTATCCGCCCAACCGGTAGATCAAACCATCCCAGTTGTTTGCATGCTCGTGAAGCACCGGCAGCATCTCCGCCGCGCGCCATGCCCGGCGTTCCATATCGACCAACAGATCGACAATCGCGGCGCTGTCGTCTTGATCCACGTTTTTGTCAATCATTCAGGATATTCGCTACTTTCTCTATCAACACACCAGCGTCCACTGGCTTCACGAGATAATCATTCGCGCCCTGCCGAAGCCCCCATTCCTTGTCCGTTTCCTGTCCTTTCGTCGTCACCATAATGA
>JALULB010000364.1 GCA_027041035.1 Sedimenticola sp.
TCAATGGAGCATTTCGTCGAAAAATCACGTCCGATGCCGAAGAAGATGAGAAAGAAATTCAAGAAACTGAAGGAAAAGGATCGTATCGCGGTGGCGCATTTCTTTGCCTCGCAAAAATAAGCGTGCCACGAAACGGCGGGCGTCACTCCCGCCGTTTGCCATTCATCTCCATCTTGGTTTCGCATCGTCATGAACAAGAAATCCATTGCAACACGTCCCGTATCGATACGCCAGCAGACTCCACGCGTGGCGATTGGCGGCCTGTTCCTGATGTCGATCGGACTTGCCGCGCAAGCGGCCTCGGTCGTGCCGCCGAGTGCCGAAGAGTTCGAAAAAGCGATCAAGCTGACACCGAATATCGACAACGGCAGGAAGCTCTACCGCGTCTGTGTCACCTGTCACGGCCCGGAAGCCTGGGGTACCCGCGATGGCGCCTATCCGCAGATAGCGGGACAACTGACCAGTGTCACGATCAAGCAACTGGCCGATATCCGCGCGGGTAATCGCGGCAACCCGATCATGCGCGCCTTCACGTCGGTTCGCAGCCTGGGGGGGCCACAGGAGATCGCCGATGTCGCCGGCTATATCGAGCAACTGCCGATGACACGGGACAACGGGCTGGGTCCCGACTTCGACCTGGAATCAGGCAGGAAGCTGTACAAGGACAACTGCACGGACTGTCACGGCAGTAACGGCGAAGGCAATGCGGAAAAGCATATTCCGCTGATCCAGGGGCAACACTACCAGTACCTGTTCCGCCAGTTCGAACAGATACGTCACGGTATTCGCCGCAACGCGGATCCGGACATGGTCGATCAGATCAAGGGCTTCCGGCTGCGCGATCAGGTCGATGTGCTCAGTTATACCTCCAGGCTGAAACCGCCAGAGGAAAAACTGGCGCCTCCGGGTTGGACGAACCCGGACTTCCCCTTCTATCGGCGTGGTTGGAGACCAAAACCACCGCCTCGATCAAGGGAGTGATCGCGACACAAAAAAGCCTGGGACAACCCCAGGCTTTTTTGTGTCGCGGTATATATAGCCTCCGCCAGCCATACCCCGGAATTATCACACGCACCTTTTCGCCCTTGGCGCGTTACTCGTCGGTGTGGGGAACTATGCTCCCACAGCCTCCTAGGAGGCTGCTGTATTGAACTATCTGGCCCCGGCATGCTCCAGCAATTCCGGTATGGAACGGCTCCGTCGCCTGTTCAATACAGCAATATCGCGTGCCGATTGCCCCTGCTTGTTTCGCAATGACAGATCCGCGCCGTTACGCAACAGCGCACGCACTACATCACCGTCCTGCGTGCTGATCGCTTCCATCAGCGCGGTCGAGCCGTTGTCGTCCCGCGCATTGACATCCGCGCCATGGGCAAGCAACGTCCTGACCGCTCCTTCGTGCCCGCCGCTCGCCGCCCAGAACAGCGCGGTCGCGCCATCCCTGGCCCTGGCCTCGACATCGGCGCCGGCCTTCAGCAGGGCATCGATGGATTCCACCTGTCCCAATGCCGCCGCGTGGATCAGCGCGGTCCTGCCCTGCTTGTCGCGGGCGTCCGGTTTCGCGCCCGCCTTCACCAGCAATGCAATCGTTCGATCGTTACCGTATTCGGCGGCGATCATCAACGGCGTGACCCCCTTGTTGTCCGCGACGTTCGGATTGGCGCCCTTGAACAACAACTGATCCACCATGTTGCTCAAACCATAGCGCGCTGCAATGGTCAGCGCATCCCAGCCCACGTTGTTACGCGCTTCCAGGTCCGCGCCACGCTCCAGCAACATTGCCGACAGCTCGCTCTGGCCGTTCTCGGCGGCAAAAATCAGCGGCGTGGAGCCGTCGCGCGCCTTCTGATTCACATCCGCGCCGTTCGCGATCAACAGGCTGGCGATGACGATATCGCCGTCCTCGACCGCAAGCATCAGCGGCGATTTGCCGAACTCGTTGGCCGCGTTGACATCCACCCCCTGATTCAGCAGCTTCTCGACCGCATCCGCGTCATTGTCGATCACCGCCACGCGTAGCTGTTTTTCCAGTTGTGGCGAGGAGGACGCCAGCGCGCCGCCCATCGACCCGACCAGAAGAATAACAAGCGCCACGCACCTGCAAGCCGTTATCCGCCATGACAGTCTGTTACACATCCACATCGTCATTCCGCCTCTTCAGTTTCTGTTTCCTCATCGGCCGGATCGTCGGGTAGTTCATGCGCGATACCCTGGTGACAGTCGATGCAAACCTGGCCTTTCTCCACCATGCGCGAATGTTTCTTTCGAGCACTACGATCCTGTTCCGCGAGATCCATCTGGCTGATCTTGTGGCAACTGCGACATTCGCGCGAATCGGTCGCGCGCATCTTGTCCCACACGCGGTTGGCCATCTCCCAGCGATGCGCCTCGTACTTCTCCGGCGTGCTGATCGTACCCAGAATCTCGTGATAGACATCCTTCGCCGCCATCACCTTGGCGATCATCTTCGGGATAAAGGGCTTCGGTACGTGGCAGTCCGAGCAACCCGCCTGCACGCCGGAACGGCTCTTGAAATGCACGGTCTCCTGATACTCGCGAAGATTCGTCTTCATCGTATGACAGGAGGTACAGAACTCGGTGGTATTGGTCGCCGACAGCCCGACGTTGAACAGACCGGCAAAGACGATGCCGGCGAAAAAGATAATCAGCAGTGAACCTAACGAACGTTTCATGGAATAACCCCCTCCGGTGAATGTTGTCCGCGCAGCCTGCTTGCTTTCTTATATCGGCGCGGGTGCAAATCGGTCAATCTTCATCCTCGTGAAGACCGGTAACGACGCTACCGGCTTTCTACATCTATGCTTGATTTTACACTAATCTATCGCGACTGGCGGCGCGCGGGCGACCACTCTGGCGCGCGCCCATGTAGAATAGCGAAAAACGCAGAATAAACCCATGCCATGTACAGAGCTTGCTTCCTCTCCATCGCCGGCGTAACCCTGGTACTCCTGTCCTCGTGTCAACAGCGCCCTTCCGAGCTGGAACGGGTCAAGGCAAGGGGCCTGATACGCGTGGCCATCGCCAACGCGGAACATTGCACCCAGGGAGAATCCGTTCCGGGTTCGCTGGAGTGCGAGCTGCCGCGACGCTTCGCGAAGACACTCGGCGTGGTGGTCAAATACCTGCCCGCCGAACGGCTGGACATCACGTTGTCGCTGCTCGACGATGACGAAGCTCGGTTCGCCGCCGGCCTGCCCGTGCTGGCGGCGCTTGGCGATCGGCTGCGTTTCACCCCCGCGTACCGGAACGTCACTTGGCAACTGGTCTACCGCCAGGGGCGCAAGCGTCCGAAAAAACTGGCCGACCTCGCCGCTGGCGAACTCGTCGTCGCCGCCGGCAGTGTTCAGGAGATGCTGCTGAAGGAATGGCGGACCACGCATCCCGAACTGAGCTGGGTCAGCCAACCCGACTCCAGCGCGCCGGCGTTGCTCGAACAGGTACAGAACAAACGCATCGGTGCGACCCTCGCCGATTCAACAACCGTCATGCTGCAACGCCGCCACTTCCCGGAACTGCGCGTCGCCTTCGAACTGGGCGAACCCAGCGGCATCGGCTGGGCGTTTCCGCATCGCGCGGACGACAGCCTGTATCGCGCGGCGCTGGACTTCCTTGACGACATCCGTCACGACGGCACCCTTCGCGCACTCACCGACCGTTACTACGCACACGCCGATCGACTGAATTACGTCGATCAGCGCAGTTTTCAGCGCCATTTGCGCGAACGCCTGCCCGCCTTCCGCCCGATCTTTGAACGTACCGCAAAGGCATACGGCCTGAGCTGGCGGCTGCTCGCCGCGATCGGCTACCAGGAGTCGCACTGGAACCCGAAGGCGGTGTCGCCGACCGGCGTGCGCGGACTGATGATGCTGTCGCGCGTCACCGCGAAACGCGTCGGCATCGCCGATCGCACCGATCCGGCGCAGAGCATCCTCGGCGCGGCGCGCTACCTGCTGGAGCTGAAGAAGAAAATCCCGAAACGCATCCCCGAGCCGGACCACACCTGGCTGACCCTGGCGGCCTACAACATCGGTTTCGGCCACCTGGAAGACGCGCGCATCCTGGCCCAGCGCATGGGTGGCAACCCGGATCGCTGGATGGACGTGCGCCGCGCGCTGCCGCTATTGGAGAAAGCGGAGATCGCGAAGACGCTGAAGCGCGGCATGGCGCGCGGCAACGAAGCTGTGACCTATGTCGAGAACATTCGCAACTATCTGGAGATGCTGGAGTTCCTGACACGCGAAACCCCGACCAAGAACGACCGACCGGTGGTCTCCGCCCTGCCCGAGGCGCTTTGATCCAACCCGGAAAATTCACGCATTGCACGCGATCTCGCTGATACCGCCCATGTAGGGCTGCAACACCGTCGGCACGCGAATCCCGCCATCGGCCTGCTGATAGTTCTCCATCACCGCGACCAGGGTGCGTCCGACCGCCAGCCCCGAGCCGTTCAACGTATGCAACAGCTCCGGCTTGCCGGTTTCCGGATTCCGCCAGCGTGCCTGCATGCGTCGCGCCTGGAAATCCCGGAAATTGCTGCACGAGGAGATCTCGCGATACTTACCCTGACCGGGCAGCCACACCTCCAGGTCATAGGTCTTCACCGAGGAAAATCCCAGGTCGCCGGTACACAGGGTCACCACGCGATACGGCAATTCCAGCTTTTGCAGGATCGCCTCGGCGTGTCCGGTCAAGGCCTCCAGCGCCGCTTCCGATTCATCCGGCCGGACGAACTGCACCAGCTCCACCTTTTCGAACTGATGCTGGCGGATCAGGCCGCGCGTATCACGGCCATAGGAACCGGCCTCGCTGCGAAAGCACGGTGTATGCGCGACGCGCTTCACCGGCATCTCGCTGTCATCGATGATCTGCTCGCGCGCCAGGTTGGTCACCGGCACCTCGGCCGTCGGAATCAGGTAGTACGCCAGATCGCCGGCCAGACGGAACAGATCCTCCTCGAACTTCGGCAACTGGCCGGTGCCATACAGGCTGTCGGCGTTCACCATGAACGGCACATAGGTCTCGCTGTAGCCGTGCTCGCGGGTATGCGTGTCCAGCATGAACTGCGTCAGAGCACGCTGCAACGCGGCGATCTGGCCATGCAACACCGAAAAGCGCGAACCGGTGATGCGCGCCGCCGCGTCGAAATCCATGCCACCGAGCGCCGCGCCGAGGTCGACATGATCCTTCGCCTCGAAATCGAAGACCGGCGGCTCGCCCCAGCGACGCTCCTCGCGGTTGTCCTCTTCGTCCCCGCCATCGGGCACATCCTCCGCCGGGATATTCGGAATGCCCAGCGCAATCTCGCGCAGCTCGCCTTGAACCGCGTCCAGGTCGGCCTCCGCGGCCTTCAGACGATCGCCGAGGTCGGCGACCTCGGCGAGCAACGGCTGGATGTCCTCGCCCGCCGCCTTCGCCTTGCCTATGTGCTTCGACTTGCGGTTGCGCTCGCCCTGCAACGCCTGCGCGTCGATCTGCAACTGTTTGCGCCGCGCCTCCAGTCTGGCGAGTCGCTCGGTGTCCAGGGTATAACCGCGCCGGGCCAGTTTTGCCGCCAGGGCGTCCAGGTCGTGGCGGAGGAGCTTCGGGTTCAGCATAGTTTGGTATCCACATTCACTCTCGCATTCCAGTACACCAGATGACCGGGTGGAACGCGCTTGTTCAATTCATCCAGCACCGACTCGAACTTGTCGGCGGCCTCGAAAAACTCGATCACCAACGGCAGATCCAGCGACGTATCGATCAACTGCGCCGAATGGATCTTACCGGAACGACCGAAGCCGGCGATACCGCGAAACGCGGTGACACCGCAGACCTTCGCCTCGTCATGCAACCAGGCCATCAACTTCTGGAACTGGTGCTGCCCCTCGGTCAGATAGATACGCACCATGACAACGGATCCACTCATCAGAACTGCCTCCCCAAAAGAACGCCCAACCACACCGCCAGCATGCAGGCGATCACGCTGACGACAATATTCAGCCCGGCCTTGACGAAATCGGCCTGCTCGATCAGGTTCAAGGTCTCGATCGAGAAGGTCGAAAAGGTGGTGAACGCGCCAAGAAACCCGACCAACAACGCGGCGCGCCACTCCGCCGCCAGCGTCACCCGCTCGACCAGCAGAATGAACAACAGCCCCATCAGAAACGAGCCGAGAACATTCACCGCCAGCGTGCCGAAAGGAAAACTGCGACCGAACACCTGATAGACCGCGTTCGCCGTCCAGAAACGCAGCAACGCGCCCGTCGCGCCACCGCCCGCGATCGCCAGAACCTGCAACACTGTTTCGCCTCGAACAAAAGCGCGAATTCTACCGCATGACGGCGGATTTTTCTGCTTTGCGTCTTACGCGATCATGCTTGCCGGAGTCCGGATTGCCGCCAGTCCCCCGATTTTAGAGCGATCGATGCATCGGCGGCTTGACCTTGAGCTTTCCGGTATCCACACTGGAGTCGTGGCCGGCGGCGTCAGGTGGGTGGATGAAACCACCTCTTCGGGGCTACCCCGTTGAAAGATTGTTACCCAGCGATACGCAGCACGGGCGGAGCCGCGCCAAACTGCGGAGCCGCCCGTGCCCGGCAAGACGGGCTGGCGCCGGCGGTCACACGCTTTCTCGGCCACGAGACTTTTCCGATGTCCTTGTACACCACGGTCGCCCGAC
>JALULB010000365.1 GCA_027041035.1 Sedimenticola sp.
GCCTCTATCATCTTCCATGATCAGGGGTGTGGCAAATGGACTCATGAACGTTAGGGCAATGCAGGAGCAATTGCCGGTTTACAAGTGTAAATGACCATTTTTGAACGCAGAGCTGGCGCATTTCAGCGGTTAGCTGAGTAGTTACGCTCTTGCTTTCCCACGGAACTGAGCTATACAGAGAGGTGAACCCCGAGACCATCCCAGCCCGAGAGGAAACGACCATGGCCAATGTCATTCTGCATATCGATGAAGATCTGGACACCGAGCAGTGCGCCGCGCTGCAGAAATCTCTTGCGATGCAGGAAGGCGTCGTAACCGCCTGCATCAACGATCAACACCACCATCTGATGGTGCTGGACTATGACGAAAACGCCACGAATTCGGACCACCTGCTGCAGCAGGTCGAATCGAATGGCCTGCATGCCGAGTTGATCGGTCTGTAGAACGGCGCTTCGTCCCATGTAGCGCATTGTTCAATCCACCTGTTCGTGGATCGGACTTCAGTCTGACCGCGGTGCCGCCATGACGCTTGGCGTTCCGGCGCTGTCGTCGGACTGAAGTCCGACCCGCAAGCCAACGGTCGCCTATGGCATGAACGGATTCAATGCCCCCATCGGTCGGGAGATCTGGCGCATGTTCACGCGCATCACGCCCACGCCCTGGGTCATGCTGGTGAAGCGCACGTTGATATAGCGCATGCCGTTGCTCATGCCGAGCATGTCCGCGTCGATCGAGGTCATCGATACCGAGATATCGCTCATGTCGGCGCTGATGTCCGGCAGCAACTCGGCCATGGCGCCGGTGTGCGCGTAGATATTGTCCATGTGGCGCATGTGCTTCTCGAACTCATTGATATTGTCGGTGATGTGCTGCATGCGCCCGGAGACCACCTGCATGTTCTCGCGCATCGAATCCATGTTGCTGACGATGCCGGTCAGATCCTTGTATAGAATGCTCACCAGGTAGACATTCACCACCGCCACAACCAGCAGCAGGGCCAGGATCGTGACGATGACGACCTTGTTGATGTAGAAATGGTGGTAGCGCTCATCGATATGGAACTGGGTCTCGCGACCGAGGCGGCCGACTGCCTCGATGAACATGCGTTTGGCGTCTTGTTCGTCACCCATGGCTGGCTACTCCAGTAGAACCGCGCCGCGGCATCGCGGAGCGGCGGAAAAACCGAACGATCACGGCATCATCGGAAACATCTTGTTCAATGTCCTCGCCGGGCGCGACATATGCTGCATCTCGCGCGCCATGCCCTGCACCTCGGCATCCATGCGCCCGATGGACGCCGACATCGCATCCACGTCCTTGCGCACCGAGCCAACGTACTCGCTGATGCCGCCGACCGTGGTGCGCATGGTCTTCATGCTGGCGGTGATATGCGTCATATTGCGGCGCATGCCATCGATCTGGCCGTCCATGCCCTCCAGCAAGGCGACGCGCTTGCCCATCGAATCGATATCGTCGCTCATCTGATCCATCTGCATCGTGATCGAGGTGAAATTCTTGTTCATCTCGCCGACCGCGGCGGAGATGTGGTTGATCTGCGATGACAGCGTCAACAGCAGCACCAGGATGGAGATCGCGATCAGTCCCAGGATCACCATGCCGAAACGGATCGCCGACTTCAGATCGTCGCCCAGCTTGTCCTGAATCTCCATATAGCTGAGCAGGATCGCTTCCAGCGAGCGCGCCGCGCGCACGAAATGCTCGTCGGTGATCTCTTCCGGGGTCTTGATCTCCTGTGGGGAGCCTTCTTCGGTCATGCTTCAACCTTAACCTGGCACGCATTGGCGATATGACAACCATGTTACAACATTATCGCGCCATCCGGGATAGTCCCCGCCGTCGAGACGCCGGACAATGCGTCGCCGCCATGCCATCCCAGGCAGGACGCGAGGAGCGGCCTCGAAAAACCGAAAACCCATGGGCGACGAGTATAGCGGATGCAGTACCTTGCCAGCCCCGACGAAATCCACCAGAATGCGCTGACCCGTCCCCAGCGCCTCACGGAACCCCATGGCATCCCGTATCCAGAGCCTGATGCTCATCCTGCTGTTGTTGATCGTCGCCGCGATCATCCTGATCGCCGGTACCATCCAGCGTGAACACGATTTCGAGATCACCCAGCGCGCGGTGCAACTCGCGCTGGCCAATGGCGCGGCCAACGAGGTCGGCGAACGCATCCTCCAGCAGCGCGACAACCTGCGCCTGTTCGCCGATGAATACCGCGACAGCATCGCCCGGCTGGCGCTGCGCCCGGATGACAGCCGTCTGAACGACTCCATCCACAAACGACTCAAACAGCGCTTTCCAGACCACCTGGCCTTTACCATCACCACCCGCAAGGGCATCCCGCTGGTGCAGGACATCGACACCCTGATCGGCGATGTCTGCCAGCTCGACATCACCCATTTCGTCAAGGAGGCCGCGCGCAGCCGCACGCCTCGGGGCAACGCGGTGTTCATCCACCCGCAGCCCGGCAATTATCACTACGATCTGATGGCGCGCTGGGAATCCGGCAAGCGCGGCGGCGTGTTCTTCGTCAGCTTCAAGCCAGAGGACGTGGTCCGGCTGCTGCGGAACTATCAATTGCCCGGTCACGAGCTGTTGCTGGTGAAGGCTTCCGATCCCAGTCTGATCGAGATCAGCGCCGCCGGCGCGCGCGACAAACTCCAGCGGGACATCCGCCTGAATGCGGCGGAACGCCGCATCGCGCGACTCGGTAAATCCATTCGCGGCAGCGACTGGCAGATGATCGACCTGCCGAACCAGGATTACGCAAAACGCTATAAAAAGCGGCTCTGGCTGTAGGCCGGCATCATATTCGCGATGGTATTCGTCGCGAGTTTGGTTATGCTTGTATTGATCTGGAGACTTTCGGGCCGGCGCTGATCCGGCATACCACGGAGAAGGGAGTCTTCGCGTCACGCTTTTCATTCGTGGTAGATTCCCGGAGGCGCGCGATACCTGTCGTATCGCCGAATAACGCGGCGGTTGCATGCTAAACCCGTTCACCATCACCAGCCTGAGCCATTACCCCGAGTTGCAGACGGCGCTCGTCCGCATGGGCATCTGGCTGGCCGCCTTCATCCATATCATGACCTCGCAGTTCCTCGGCCACCTGACCGGGAACTTCGACTATTTCCTGTGGGTGCTTGCTCTCACGCTGCCGGTATTCAGCGGGATACTGCTCAGTGCCCTGGTCCGGCCGGTGTGGCCGGCCCGGCAGATCTTCGCGCTGGCCGTCGACGTCATCTCGATCACCGCGGTATCCCTGCCCGCCGATAGCGCCATCAACCCGTTCAGCCTGCTCTATCTGTGGATCGTCGTGTCCTATGGCGCGCGCTACGGCAAACGCCATCTGGTGTATGCCTCCGCCGGCAGCGTGATCGCCTATACCGGCCTCGCGATCTTCAACGGCTGGATGTTTCGTGAACCGACGGAAACCGCCTTCTTCCTGGTATTCCTGATCGTTCTGCCGATGTACCAGTACATCATCGTCAGCGCGCGCATCGCCGCCGAGCAGGCCACCGAGGTCAAAAACCGTTTCCTGTCCACCATGACGCACGAGCTACGAACGCCGCTGTCCGGCGTCATCGGCATGTCGCGGCTGCTGGAATCCACCCGGCTGGACGAGCGGCAGCGGGAATACGTGCAATCGATACAGACCGCCTCCGGCGTGCTGATGTCGTTGATCGGCGATATTCTCGACCTGTCCAAGATCGAGGCGAAGCGCCTGGAGGTCGACAAGACGCTGTTCGATATCCGCGAATGCATCGACGCCGTCTGCCATACGCTGCGCCCGCGCGCCGAGGAGAAGCAACTGGAATTCATCTGCACGACGGACGACGACGTGCCGCCACGGCTGTACAGCGACGAAAACCGGGTGAAACAGATCCTCTTCAACCTGATCGGCAACGCCATCAAGTTCACCGAACAGGGGCGGGTCGAGGTCAGGGTGTCGACGCAGCGGGGATCCGGCGGACGCCGCCCCCCGCGCCTGCGCATCGTGGTCACCGATACCGGTCCCGGCATCCCCGCCGACAAGCTGAAACGCGTCTTCGAGGGCTTCTGGCAGGAAAACACCTCGGTGACTCGGCGCTACGGCGGCACCGGGCTGGGCACGACCATCTCCCGCCAACTGGCGCGCATCCTTGGCGGCGACGTGGATGTCAGCTCCGCGTTCAACAGCGGCAGCAGCTTTCGACTGCTGCTGCCGCTGGAGACACCGACCGGGCTCCCCGACGTGGCGCCAGCACGGGCGGTATCGCCCGACGAACCCCTGGCGCCGCCCGAGCGGGACACGGCCTCGATCCCCCGCGCCGCCAACATCCTCGTCGCCGAGGACGACCCGATCAACGCCAAACTGATCACCACCTTGCTCGCCAAGAGCGGCCACCACACGACCCTGGTCGACAACGGCGAAGCCGCGCTGAAGCAACTGGGCAAGCAACACTTCGACCTGGCGATACTCGATGTGAGAATGCCGAAGATGGACGGTATCGAGGTCACCCGCCGGCTGCGCGCGCGCGAGAAGCCGGGCGAAGACCGCCTGCCGCTGGTGGCGCTGACCGCCAGCGCCACCAGCGATGTCAAGGAAGCCTGCCTGTCCGCCGGCATGGACGAATACCTGCTGAAACCCATCGATCCCGATGTGCTCCGCGACCTGATCACCCGGGTGATGAAGAAGCCCCGGCACACGCCGAGTAATACATAATATTACCGGATACTGATCTATGTCAGCGCGAACCGGGAACACGATCCGGTAAGATCGTAAAATACACAAAGTTCCCGACTGCCCGGTCGACAAAGGTGGCGTGGATCGACAACGCATGCGGGGCGGACTCCGCTCCGGCGACGGTGGTGCTTCAATGCACCGGGCGCCGTGGCAACGCCGCGGCCAACACCGACAACCAGACGAGTAGCCGACGATGACAAACCTGAAACACTGTTCCCGACTGCTGACCGGCATGCTCCTGCTATGCCTGCACACCGCCATCGCCGCCACCGCCCTGCCCGGACACCTGGTCGACGCCGAATGGCTGAGCGCGCACCTCGACGAGGTGGTGATACTCGACGTGCGCAAGGAAACCGAAAGCTTCGCAAAGGAAGGCCATATCGAAGGCGCCATCCTGGTCAACGTCAAAAAGGTACGCGTGAAGCGCGACATCGACGGCGTGTCGCTAACCCGCATGCGCCCGGACAAGAAGCGGTTCGAGCAATTCATCGCGCGCCACGGCGTCGACAGCGACAGCACCGTCGTCATCACCCATCGCGGCCAAAAACCCGGCAACGTCGCCGGCGCGGCGCGGCTCTACTGGCAGTTCCGCTACCACGGCTTCGACAACGTGGCCCTGCTGGACGGCGGTAACGCCGCCTGGGTCGACGCCCTGGAGGACCTGAGCAGCGATACCACGCCGGTCAAAACCGGTCGATTCCATGCCGGCGACCGGAACGACAAGCTGCTCGCCACCACCCCGCTGGTCGCGCAAGCCGTCGCCGGCGACAACGCCTATGTACCGGTCGACACCCGCCCGCTGCGCTTCCACATCGGCCTGGCGCAACGCGATTACGTCTACGCGCCCGGCCACCTGCCGCGCTCGCGGCTGTTCCCCTACGCCTTCCTGCATCCCGAACACGGCGCCATGCGCTTCCTGCCCCTGGCCGAGCTGAAAGCCGCCTTCGCCGATCTGGACATCGACCCGCAAGCACCGATCATCACCTACTGCAACAGCGGCTACGAAGCCTCCTCCGTGTGGTTCGTGCTGCATGAACTGCTCGGCAACCCCGACGCGCGCCTGTACGACGGCTCGCTGCACGAATGGACCCAGGACAGCTCGCGGCCGATGACGAAACGCCTGTTCGGCCAGTAAACCCACAGCCGCCGAACCCGCGCGAACGTTCCGGCGTTTGACTATATCAATGCGCTTTCCGCTCGCGGGAATCCGCCCGTCACCAGTGGTACCATCGGTCCTGAACCACTGCCACCACCCGATACCCATGTCCACACCTGCCCCGATCCCGACCACCGATGCCGACCAGCAGGCGCTGTTGCCGATCTATCTGGCCACGATGCGCCAGCGCTTCAAGGCGGAGACCAACCGCCTGACCAGCGGCGCGATGCGCGAGTTGCTTGGCGGAAACCCGGAGGCCGAGCTGTTGGCCTTTCCGTTGAGCTACCTGTACATGTTCCACTGGCTGCGGCACAACGTCCCGGCGGTCTATTTCGAGCCGCTGTTGAGCGCTTTCCGCCAGCCGGCACGCTTGTTTCTGATGCGCCTGCTGGTGGCCGAGACGCCCGAGGCATTCGTCTCCGGCTATATCGCCTATTGGCGTGACCAAACGGATCCGGGTCCGCTGCAACAGGCTCAGCTGAGCTCGTTGCTGACGGCGCGCGGCGGCGACGCGGAAGCGCTGGCCGCCGACATGCTCGCCGCCTGGCGCGCGCTGGATCTATTCCAGAAAAGCCACAAGGTGGCCTATGCCGAACTGGCGCGGCATGAGCGCAAGCGCTACGACGAGATGCTCGGCGATTCCGATCGCGAGCGCCTGGCGCGGGTCGACGCCCTGCCCGACCCGCGACCCGCTCGCCAGCGCTTCGCCAAGCTCGGCGTGATCCCGGCGATGGGCTGTCCGCAGACCTGCCGGCATTGCATGTTCATCTGG
>JALULB010000366.1 GCA_027041035.1 Sedimenticola sp.
CGATCACGGCGAAACGGTCCGCCTGGGCCATCAGCGCGTCCCGGTCGGCCGGCGAATTGGCGCGTAGCAGAAGCTCCTGCGCATCGACGAAATCAGCCAACTCGGCGAGCCGCCCGGCGGCTGGCCCGCAATCCGCCAACCGCTTGCACAACGGATGTCGCGCCTCGCCGGCGGCCAGACGCTCGATCTCCTCGCGCCACCAGTTCAGCTTCATCGCCGCGACACTCGGCTCGGTGATGCGTTCCGGCGTCTCGGCGATCACCTCGGCCAACTCGTAGAGTAAAACCAATGTATCGCGCCTGTCGCGCGGCGCATGACGCGCGGCATGCCAGGCGGGATGCAGGGGGGTAAGACGGCTGATGGTGGGGTAAGGGTCCATTGAGACATGGCCGGTCGCTTGGTGTGTGGGGAACCCTAATGGAATCGCGGGTGGGGGGCAAACCGGTCGGGACAGCCGCGTGCCGGGTTGGCCAGGACCGTTGGAAACAAGTTGAAACGATTCACAAACCCAGCGTGGGATATGATGCTCTGTCGCTGACCAACTGTCTGCCTGAGCGGTGCGCCCAATCAATGAAAAAAATTCTGCAAATGAAGTTCATCCTGCCGCTGATCGTGGTGTTCGCGCTGGGGCTGGTGGTGTTCAAGGTGAAGACCAAGGCGCCGATCGCGCACCAGGATGTCGGTTATCCCGTTCGGACGGTGGAGGTGATGACACTGCGCCGGATTCCTTATCGCTCGCATGCCACGGGTTACGGGAATGTGGAACCCAAGGTGTCGATCAAGGCGAAGGCCGAGGTCAGCGGCAGGATCGTGTATATCCATCCACGGCTCGGAAAGGGCGCGAGCCTGCCGAAGGGCACGGTGGTATTGCGTATCGAGCCGACGACCTTCCAGTTTTCGCTGGAGCAGAGCAAGGCCGGGTTGTCGGGTAGTGAATCAAGCCTGCGACAGTTGGAAGCCGAGGAGGCGAGTACTCGCCAGCTGTTGAAGATCGCGCGCAAGAATCTGCGTGTTCAGAAACAGGAATATCAACGTGTGCAAAAGATCTGGAAGAAAAAGCTGATTGCCCGTTCCAGCGTGGATGCGGAGGAACAGAAGGTGCTGCAATTGCAGCAGCAGGTGGCGGATCTACAGGGCAAGCTGAAGGGCTACGATAGCCGCAAGGCGGCGCTGCGCGCGCAAATCAGCCAGTCGAAAACCCAGGTTGCGCAGACCGAGGATACCCTGGGGCGAACTGAGATCCGCTTGCCGATCGATGCGCGTATCGGCGAGGTGTTTGTCGAGAAGGGTGAGTTCACGGCGGTTGGCGCGGAGCTGTTCGAGGCGTTGGGAACGGATGCGGTGGAGATCACGGCTGAACTGCCCACGCGTCTGTTTCGTCCCTTGTTGATCGACCAAAGGCATCGGCGCGTGAACCCGGCCAATCCGGAAGATTTCTGGAGTATCCTCGATTCCCTTAAGCTGGAGGCCCGGGTACGCCTGGTGGGCTTTCCCGAGGCCGTGCATTGGCGGGGCAAGCTGCTGCGGATCAGTGAATCCATCGACCCGCGTCGTGATACGGTTGGCTTGGTGGTGCAGGTTGATAAGCCCTACGCGGGGGTGATTCCGGGAGAACGTCCGCCATTGCTGAAGGGGATGTTTGCCGCAGTGAGCTTTTATGCGCCGGCAAGGCCCATGCTGGTGATTCCACTCGAGGCGTTGCATGAAGGGCGTGTGTTTGTCGTGGGGAAAGACAACGATCTGCGCATCCGAGCGATCGAGATCCTCTATCGTCAGGGCAGGTTCGTGGTGGTGAAGCAGGGCCTGGAGGCGGGTGAGCGCATCATCGTCAGCGATGTGATTCCGGTGATCGAGGGTCTGCCGCTGAAGCCGCGGCCCGCGCGAGCCTTTGTCCAGCGTTTTGTCGCCGCCGCCACGGGTGGAACGGCTGGCCGATACGGGATGGAAGAATGATTCGCTATTTCGCTGTTCATCCGACGGCCGCCAACATTCTGATGCTGGCGGTCATCGCCATCGGGTTGTTTTCACTTCAGCACCTGAACAAGGAATCCTTTCCGGTACTCAAGCAAAGCAAGGTGCAGGTATCGGTGGTCTACCCTGGCGCCAGCCCCGCCGATGTGGAGGAGGGAATCTGCAATCCGTTGGAGGATGCGACCGACGGTATCAGTTTCCTGAAGGAACAGGTTTGCGATGCCCGGGACAATATCGGCATCTTCACCCTGGAGATGCGCGAGCAGGGCGATATCCGGCAGTTTACCGATGACATCAAGGTGGCCCTCGACGGTATTCAGAACTTTCCCGACGCGGTGGAGGACCCAGTCACCACCCAACTCGGGCGTACCAGCAAGGTGGTCAGCGTGGCCATCACGGCCGACCGGCTGACCACTTCCGAACTCAAGGATCTGGCGGAGTATTACCGCAATCGTATGCTGGCCGACGCGCGTATTCCGATGGTGAGGGTGACGGGTTTTTCCACCCATCAACTGCAAGTGTTGGTGTCGGCGCGGAATCTGCGCAAGTACAACCTGAGCGTGCGGGATCTTGCGAATCTGATCGGCGCGCAGAGCATTGAGCTGCCCGCGGGAACGCTGGAAACAGCCCAAAAGAATTACCAGATCCGTTTCGAGAATTTGCGAAAGAGTCCGGATGCGCTGCGTGACCTGGTGATTCTGAATACAGCCGAGGGTGGCGAGATCCGTCTTGGCGATATTGCCCGGGTGCAAGACCGTTTCGAGAACCGGGAGGAAAGCATCACTTTGAACGGAAAGCCCGCCGCCATACTTCAGATCAGCAAGAACACCAGCGACGACACGCTGAAGGTATACGATGCCGTGGCCGGGTTTGTTGAACGCGAGAATGCGATCCTGCCGGCGAGCACCCGACTGACCATTACCCAGGACATGGCGGCTGGGGTGCGGGATCGCCTGCGCCTGTTGTTGAAGAACGGCTGGCAGGGATTGTTGCTGGCGGGGTTTGCGTTGTTCCTGTTCTTCAATTGGCGCTACACCTTCTGGGTGGCACTGGGGCTGCCAATCTCGTTTCTTGGCGGTCTGGCGCTGATGGTGGTATTCGGGATCAGTGTCAATATGATTTCGATGATCGCGCTGTTGATGGCCATTGGTATCCTGATGGATGATGCCATCGTTATCTCCGAAAGCATTGAACACGAATACGCCAAGGGCAAGATGCCGTTGGATGCCGCTGTCGATGGTACGAAAAAGGTCTTTCGCGGCGTGTTTTCCTCCTACCTGACCTCGGCGTTTCTGTTCGGTAGCCTGTTGATGATGAAGGGCGACATCGGACAGATTCTTGGCGTGCTGCCAGTGGTGTTGCTGTCGGTGCTCAGCGTATCGTTGATCGAGGCGATGCTGGTGTTGCCGCATCATCTGAAGCATTCGCTCGAACGTGCGCGCGACAGCCGTCGCCCGGCTTGGCGAATGACGTTGGAGAACGGTTTCCTGCGCATGCGTGACGGCGTTGGGCGCGCGACGCACCTGGCGATACGCTACCGTTACCTCACCGTGGGTCTGGCGCTGGCGATGCTGATCTTCTCGGTTGGACTGATAGCCACCGGCACGGTGAAGTTCAAGGCGTTTCCCGACCTGGAAGGCAATACCGTCGACGCGCGCGTATTGCTGCCACAGGGAACGCCGCTGGAAGAAACCCGGGCCGTGGTCGCCACCTTGCTGAAGGCCTTGGCGAAAACCAACGCGGAATTGAGCGAGAGCGAACCGGAGCCGCTGGTAAGAAACGTTCAGGTGGCGTTTGGCGTACATGCGGATGTACCGGAAAGCGGTACGCATCTGGCCACGATCACCCTGGATGTGTTGAACACGGAGGTGCGGCACACGCCGATGTCCGAACTCACCCGGCGCTGGCGGGAGAACAGCGGAGATCTGCCGAATGTCATCGGCATTCAGTTCCGCGAGCCGCGGGTTGGCCCGGCGGGACGGGCGATTCATGTCCGCCTGAGCGGGGAGGATCTTGATCGATTGTCGCAAGCCTCCTGGGCGGTACGGAACTGGCTACGCGGCTATGCCGGCGTGTCGAACCTGCTCGATGATCTGCGTCCCGGCAAACCACAGTTTTCGGTAACGCTGCTACCCGGCGCGCTGAGCGCCGGAGTGGATGCGCGCGAAATCTCCGCGCAACTGCGCGCCGCCTATCAAGGGCAGAAGATCACCGATATCTACGCCGGACGCGAAGCCTATGAGGTAGTCGCCAAACTGGATCGGGACCCGAACCGGCAATTGGATGATTTCGACAGCTTCTTCATTTTTCCCCAACAGGGGGATGCAATTCCGTTGAGTCGTGTTGCCCATGTGGACGAGAAACGTGAGTTCGCTCGTATCGGTCATGTCAACCATCAGCGTACGCTGAATGTCTATGGCGATGTCGATCCGGCGCTGGCGAATACCTCGGAGGTCATTGCTGGTCTGCAAAAGCATCTTCTCCCTCGATTACGCAAGCGGTACCCGGATATCCGCTTCCACTTCAAGGGTGAAGTGGAAAACGGTACCGAAACCAAACTGTCGATTCTCAGCGGTTTTGGCCTTGGTGCCCTGGCGGTGTTTCTGTTGCTCAGCCTGCAATTTCGCAACTATCGCGAGCCGTTCATCGTGCTGTTGAATATACCGCTGGCGTTGATCGGCGCGATCTGGGGGCATTTCATCATGGGGCTGGATTTCACCCTGCCGAGCATGATCGGCTTTGTCTCGTTGGCGGGCGTGGTGGTGAACGATTCCATTCTGCTGGTGGAGTTCGTCAAATACCGGGTGAGTGAAGGCATGCTGTTTCATGATGCCGCGCGCCAGGCAGTGCGCGATCGCTTCCGCGCCATCTTCCTGACTTCGGTCACCACCGTGGCGGGCATGACCCCATTGCTGTTCGAGACCAGTAGCCAGGCGCTGATACTGGTGCCCTTGGTCACCAGTATCGTATTCGGCATGCTGACCTCCACATTGCTGATCATGCTGGTACTGCCGGCGTCTTACAGCATTATGGAGGACATGGGGTTGCTGCGGAGGAATGATATGGAAGCGATACCATCGAGCGCGTGATACCGGGGTGACGTGGCAATCACCATCCGCCAGACCGATGATGATGGGCGTCCGGGAATGCTTATCGATAGGCTGCTAGAATGCAGTTCTCGAATCAATGGCGGTAAGTTCCCATGCGTTTTATTTTCTTGCTCCCGATATTATGCGCGTGGTCTTTTGTCGCCATGTCGGCCGCGATCGACGTGGATCGATGCGAACGCGGGTTCGATGGCTGCTACCTCTGGTCTCCCGAGGCCCAGGCGGACGGGGTGACGTGGCAGAAGGCGGTGGGTCGGGCGAAGCGACGTTTGCTGGTTTCCGCGGGCGAGTACGACATTGTCACCGCGCCTTTCATCGGCGGTCGCGATAGCCTGAGTATTATCGGCCTCGGCGAGGTCACGTTGCGCGCGGGTAAGCGGATGGGTACCTTCATTGGCTATGGCGACACGAACAAGGGCACGTTGCGCATCGAGAATATCCACCTGGACGGCGGGTGGAAAATCGGCAATTGCATCTATGCCGGGTCGGCGATCAACAAGCAGCATATCGTGCTGAAGGATGTGGAGCTGTATCGCTGCGGCCATGGCCTGATGGGGGCCAACGAGCACTGGGGTGGTCGAGATGCCATCGACAACCTGGATGACAGCTACCTGCTGGACAATGTGGATTGTCATGCGTCCACCAGCCATTGCATCTATATCGATCGAAGCGCGAAGGCCGAAGTGCGTAACAGCCGCTTCTACGATCCGGGCAACGGCAAGCATGCGTTGAAGGTGATTTCCTGGGAGATCGATGTGCACGACAACCAGGTCAGCAATGCCATGCTGGATGGTTCCGCGAGTCGGACCACCGGTAATGCGACATTGTCCCTGGTGAGCTGCCAGATCGGCCGGGTGGCCGACAATATACTCGTGTTTCGCTATGACCGTGGCAGTGCGTCCAGGGGCAATGGCACCGGCGGGAACGTGCTGGACAAGCAACCCCGCTGGGTTCTTTCCGGTTGTGACAAGCCGCCCTACGCATCGCCGACCAACTGGTCCGAGACCTATTGGGAGGACAAGTCGCGGCGTTATGTCACCGAGGTCAGTGGCAACACCTTTCGTCTCTTCGGTGACAAGCGCGAACGCGTGGGCTTGCGGCTGGTGGTCAACCAGGGAACCTTGCCGATGACGGTTGTCGTGGCTGGCAATACGCGCCTGAAGACCCTGCCGAGGCCGGCGGGCTGGTATGAGCGGAGTATCGCGCATGTGCACGGCAACCATTTCGAGGGCGCCAAGGGTGGCCGCTGGCCGGATCGTGTCTGCGTCAGCAAGTATTGGGGACAACTGCTCCCCGAGGCGCAACTCGACCCACCACTGCCCAAGCCGGTGCCGAAGATGGTCGACGGTCCGGACTGCGCCATCCGGTTTTGATTTCCGCCGGCGCGGCTTGCCAGCCTACCGCTCGGGACTTACACTGCGCGCCAAACTACTTCAAAGGAGAGTCCCTCGCATGGTTTCTTTAACCACCCCCGTGTGTGATTTTGGCCGCCCGGCGATCGATTTCAGTCTGCCCGGCGTGGATGGTCGGGTCTGGACACTGGACGATTGTCGCGGTGAAAACGGCTTGCTGGTGATGTTCATCTGCAAC
>JALULB010000367.1 GCA_027041035.1 Sedimenticola sp.
TTCGACAACCACCTTGTCGTCGCCGACCAGACTCTGGATGGTACCGCGTTTTCCCTTGTCCTTGCCCGCGATGACGATGACGTCGTCGCCTTTACGTAATTTACGCATTTTCAATCACCTCACAACACTTCTGGAGCAAGCGATATGATTTTCATGAAACGCTCACCCCTGAGTTCACGGGTCACGGGCCCGAATATACGCGTACCGATGGGTTGCAGCTGCGCATTCAACAACACGGCGGCATTGCCATCGAAACGAATCAGCGAGCCGTCCGGCCGGCGCACGCCCTTGCGGGTACGCACGACGACAGCGTTGTATACGTCGCCTTTTTTCACCTTGCCCCGCGGAATGGCATCCTTGACGCTAACCTTGATAACGTCGCCGATACCCGCGTAGCGCCGATGAGAGCCGCCCAGCACCTTGATACATTGTACCTTGCGAGCGCCGCTGTTATCCGCAACGCTAAGTTTTGTCTGCATCTGAATCATGATTTCAGTCCGTTAGTCGGTTGTTCGGCATCGGTCTCAGGACGCACTGCCTACGATTTTTACCAGGCGCCAAGTCTTGGTCTTCGAGATCGGACGGCATTGTTCCACAATAACCGTATCGCCAATCCTGCACTGATTGGATTCATCATGCGCGTGAAGTTTCGTCGACCGACGGATGTATTTCCCGTAGATCGGATGCTTGACCTTGCGTTCAATCATCACGGTGATGGATTTATCACCCTTGTCGCTTACGACACGACCCGACTGTGTACGATTCATCTCGCCCTGGCTCATGATGCACCACCTGATTTCTGTGCAATAACGGTTTTGACGCGCGCGATATCCTTACGCACCTGCTTCATCAGGTGCGGGCGTGAAAGCTGACCGGTTCCTTGCTGCATACGCAGGTTGAACTGCTCTTTCAACAAGCCACGCAAGGTCTCCTGTAGTTCCGCCGCGGTATTGTCTCGTAACTCGCTCGCCTTCATCACATCAGTGTCCGTTTGGCAAAAGTTGTGGAAATGGGAAGTTTTGCGCTCGCCAGTTTAAATGCTTCACGCGCCAGGTCTTCCGATACACCTTCGATTTCATACAACATGCGACCAGGTTGTATCTGGGCCACCCAGTATTCGACGTTTCCCTTTCCCTTGCCCATGCGCACTTCCAGGGGCTTCTTGCTCACTGGCTTATCCGGGAATACGCGGATCCACAGCTTGCCGCCACGTTTGACGGTACGAGTAATGGTACGCCGCGCCGCCTCGATCTGGCGCGCGGTAATGCGTCCACGGCCAGTAGCCTTCAGGCCGTATTCACCGAAGCTGACATCCGAGCCGGCCACCGCGAGACCACGGTTCCGTCCCTTGTGCTGCTTACGAAATTTTGTCCGTTTTGGTTGTAACATGGCTCAGCCCCTTCTAGAACGCTTTGCGGTATCCGGTGCGCGATCCGCCTCGTTTTCCTGACCAGGAAAGATCTCGCCCTTGAAAATCCACACCTTGATACCCAGCACGCCGTAGGTGGTATGCGCTTCCGCCGTGCCGTAATCGATATCAGCACGCAATGTATGCAACGGAACGCGACCTTCGCGATACCACTCCGAACGGGCGATCTCCGCGCCGTTCAGACGGCCACCGATATTGACCTTGATACCTTGGGCGCCGAGTCGCATGGAATTCTGCACGGCCCGCTTCATCGCACGACGAAACATGATGCGCCGCTCAAGTTGCTGCGCGATACCTTCTGCGACCAGGGTGGCGTCGAGTTCCGGCTTGCGTATCTCCTCAATGCTGATATGCACAGGGATACCGAGGCGCTTGATCATCTCCGCGCGCAACATATCGATATCCTCGCCTTTTTTCCCGATAACCAAACCGGGACGAGCGGTATGAATCGTGATATGCGCATTGTTGGCCGGGCGATCTATCTGGATGCGGCTCACCGACGCGTGCGCAAGCTTCTTCTTGAGATAATCCCGCGCGGAGAGATCGGCGGCCAGCAAATCGGCGTAGCTATTTGAATCAGCGTACCATTTCGAAGTCCACTGTTTGACGATGCCGAGGCGTATGCCTGTTGGATGTACTTTTTGACCCATGCTGCTCTCCGCTTATTTCTCGGCAACAGTCACGACGATGTGACTGGTACGCTTCAGTATTCTCGATGCACGCCCTTTCGCACGCGCGCGAATACGTTTCATTGTCGGGCCTTCATCCACCATCACCTGGGAGACATGCAACTCGTCAATATCCGCGCCTTCATTGTTTTCGGCGTTGGCTATCGCTGAATCCAGCACCTTCTTGACCAACTGCGCACCTTTCTTTTTGCTGAACATCAGGATGTTCAGCGCTTCTTCGACCGGCAATCCACGAATCTGGTCGGCAACCAGCCGCCCTTTCTGAGCCGATAATCTTGCAAATCTCAATTTTGCTGAAGCCTGCATAACTAATTCGCCTTTATCTGGACTTGCTGTCCGCGGTATGACCACGATAGGTACGGGTCAGCGCGAACTCGCCAAGCTTGTGACCGACCATATTCTCCGAGATAAGCACGGGGACATGCTGGCGACCATTGTGAACCGCAATGGTCAAACCAACCATCTCCGGCAGGATCATGGACCGGCGCGACCAGGTCTTGATCGGACGGCGGTCGTTATTGGCAACTGCTTCATCGACCTTCTTCATCAGATGGTGGTCGACAAACGGCCCTTTTTTAATAGAACGTGGCACGTATCAGCCCTCCCCTGATTACTTACGACGACGATCGCGAACGATCATCTTGTTGGTACGTTTATTCGTGCGTGTCTTGTGACCCTTGGTCGGCACGCCCCAAGGACTTACCGGATGACGGCCACCCGAGGTACGTCCCTCGCCACCGCCGTGCGGATGATCCACCGGGTTCATCGCGACACCGCGAACCGTGGGGCGAACGCCACGCCAGCGGCTCGCGCCGGCCTTGCCCAGTGAACGCAGGTTGTGCTCGCCGTTCCCGACCTCTCCGATAACCGCGCGACAATCCAGATGGACCTTGCGCATCTCGCCCGAGCGCAGGCGCAGGGTCGCGTACTGGCCTTCCTTCGCCACCAGCTGGGCGGAACCGCCAGCGCTACGCGCGATCTGCGCGCCCTTTCCGGGACGCAACTCGATGCAGTGAATCTGTGTACCGAGGCGAATACTGCGAAGCGGCAGGCAGTTTCCCGGCACGATGGGAACATCGATTCCGGAGAGAATCTCGTCACCCGCCGCCACGCCCTTGGGCGCGATGATGTAACGGCGCTCGCCATCGTTGTATTTTATCAACGCGATGCGCGCGGTTCGATTTGGATCGTATTCTATCCGTTCCACGATACCGGGTACGCCATCCTTGTCCCGCTTGAAATCGATCAAGCGATAACGCTGTTTATGCCCACCGCCCCGATGACGGGTTGTGATGCGACCCTTGTTATTACGCCCACCCGACTTGCTCTTCTTTTCGAGCAGAGGTGCGTGTGGTGCCCCTTTGTACAACCCGTCGGTGACCACTTTGACAACAAAGCGGCGACCAGGTGACGTAGGGTTAGTCTTGACGATAGCCATCGTAAATTTCCCGTATTACCAAGCAGGTGCGCTTACGCGCCGCCCGCAAAATCGATATCTTGACCGGGTTTCAGGCGAACCATCGCCTTGCGCCAGTCATTTCTCTTTCCCAATGTACGACCAAAACGCTTGGCCTTGCCCTTGACGTTCATGACACGAACCTGAACGACCTCGACATCGAACATCAGTTCGACAGCGCGCTTGATCTCCGGCTTGGTCGCGTCGGTGACGACCCGAAAAGTGAACTGGTTCGCCGCATCGGCCGCGCCCGCGCTCTTCTCGGATACGAGCGGTGATTTGACAATCTGCATCAATCGGGTCTGGTTCATGACAAACGCTCCTCAATCGCTTTCAACGCGCCGGTGGTGACGATCACCTTGTCGAAGGCGAGCAGGCTTGGCGGATCGATGTCGTCCGCCAGCCGCGTATCCACGTGATACAGATTACGCCCCGCAAGCATCAGGTTTTCATCGAAGGCATCGGTAACGATGAGCGCGTCATTCACGCCAAGCGCTTTCAACTTGGCAACCAACAACTTGGTCTTTGGCGCGTCGATCTTGAATTCATCCAACACCAGCAAACGTTCCTGGCGAACGAGCTCGGACAGAATCGAACGCACCGCGCCGCGATACATCTTGCGATTGACCTTCTGCTTGTAGCTCTGCGGACGCGCGGCGAAGGTCACTCCACCGCTTCGCCAGATCGGGCTGCGACTCGTACCGGCACGAGCACGACCGGTGCCCTTTTGGCGCCAGGGCTTGGCTCCGCCGCCACGGACATCCGAGCGAGATTTCTGCGCGCGGGTACCGCTGCGTGCGCCAGCGAGGTAGGCGGTAACGACCTGGTGAACGAGCGATTCCTTGAAATCCGCGCCGAACACCGAGTCGGATACCTGCACGCTGCCAGCGGCACCGCCATTTGACTGTACGCTGATATCCATCCCACTCACCCCTTGTTAATAGATTTCACGGCTGCTTTGATGATTACGTGGCTCTGTTTGGCCCCCGGAATCGCACCCTTGATCAAAATGAGATTTCGCTCGGCATCGACACGAACGACTTCCAGACTCTGCGTGGTGACCTTGGCATTACCCATGTGACCCGCCATCTTCTTGCCCTTGAAGACGCGACCCGGTGTCTGACACTGACCGTTTGATCCCGGCGCGCGATGCGACAGCGAGTTACCATGGGTAGCATCCTGCATATGAAAGTTATGCCGCTTCACGCCACCGGCGAAACCCTTGCCCTTGCTGATACCCTGAACGTCGACCTTCTGGCCGGCTTCAAACATATCCAACGGTAGACCGCTACCCACCTCGTATTCAGCGGAATCGTCATCATCCAGACGAAACTCCCACAGCCCCGCGCCCGCCTCGGTGCCGGCTTTCGCGAAGTGTCCGGCCGCCGGCTTGCTTACCCGACTGGCCTTTCGCTGTCCCGTGGTCACCTGAATGGCGCGATAGCCATCGCTATCCATGTTGCGAACCTGCGTAATCCGGTTTGCCTCGACCTGGATAACACTTACCGGAACGGAAACGCCTTCGGAAGTGAATACCCGAGTCATGCCGACCTTCTTTCCAACCAGTCCAATCGCCATGTTCCGCTACCTCAATTCAACTGAATCTGAACGTCGACGCCAGCGGCCAAGTCCAGTTTCATCAGTGCATCGACCGTTTTATCGGTCGGGTCTACAATATCAACCAGTCGCTTGTGCGTCCGAATCTCATATTGATCTCGCGCGTCCTTGTTGACATGCGGCGAGATCAGAACGGTAAAACGCTCCTTTCGCGTGGGCAGGGGTATGGGCCCCTGGACCTGCGCGCCGGTACGCTTTGCGGTTTCTACAATCTCGCGTGCCGATTGATCTATCAGTCGATGATCAAAAGCTTTCAAACGAATACGTATCTTCTGGTTTGATGACATTGCTGTTACTCGATTATTTTCGCTACGACGCCAGCGCCGACGGTACGACCACCTTCGCGGATGGCGAAGCGCAACCCTTCTTCCATCGCGATCGGCGCGATGAGTTTGACGGTCATCTTGACGTTGTCGCCCGGCATGACCATTTCGGTGCCTTCCGGCAGTTCGCAGGCACCGGTGACGTCGGTGGTGCGGAAGTAGAACTGCGGCCGGTAGTTGTTGAAGAAGGGGGTATGACGCCCGCCTTCTTCCTTGCTCAGCACGTAGACTTCGGCTTCGAAGTGGGTGTGCGGGGTGATGGTGCCTGGCTTGGCCAGTACCTGGCCGCGCTCGACCTCTTCGCGCTTGGTGCCACGCAGCAGGACGCCGACGTTGTCGCCCGCGACGCCTTCGTCGAGCAGTTTGCGGAACATTTCGACGCCGGTGCAGGTGGTGGTCTGGGTGTCCTTGATGCCGACGATCTCGATCTCTTCTCCGACCTTGATGACGCCGCGCTCGATGCGTCCGGTGACGACGGTGCCGCGTCCGGAGATGGAGAATACGTCTTCGATGGGCATCAGGAACGGCTGGTCGATGTCGCGCTCGGGCTCGGGGATGTAGGCGTCCATCTCGGCCAGCAGCTTGATGATGGACGGTACGCCGATGTCGGAGGTGTCGCCTTCGAGGGCTTTCAGCGCGGAGCCGGTGACGATGGGGGTGTCGTCGCCGGGGAATTCGTACTGGTCGAGCAGTTCGCGGATTTCCATTTCGACGAGTTCGAGCAGTTCTTCGTCGTCGACTTGGTCGGCCTTGTTCATGTAGACGACGATGTAGGGCACGCCGACCTGACGCGACAGCAGGATGTGCTCGCGGGTCTGGGGCATGGGGCCATCGGCGGCTGAGACGACGAGGATGGCGCCGTCCATCTGCGCGGCGCCGGTGATCATGTTCTTGACGTAGTCGGCATGTCCCGGGCAGTCGACGTGCGCGTAATGGCGGTTGTCGGTTTCGTATTCGACGTGCGCGGTGGCGATGGTGATGCCGCGCTCGCGTTCTTCCGGCGCGTTGTCGATGTCCGCGTAGTCTTTGAATTCGCCGCCCTGGGCTTCCGCCGATACCTTGGTCAGCGCCGCGGTCAGGGTGGTTTTACCATGGTCGACATGGCCGATCGTGCCGACGTTGACGTGCGGCTTTGTGCGTTCGAATTTTTC